>CAZSIG010000459.1:0-3674 GCA_964606195.1 uncultured Anaerolineales bacterium | reverse complement strand
TAATTCGCGAACGCGTCTATCGCCTCTTGCGCCTTGCCGCTGGCTTGATAGTAGACATGAATATGATCGGAGACCGCGAAGCCCGCATCTTTTCGCATAGTTTGAATACGGCGGACGATGTCTCGCGCTAGTCCCTCACGTTCCAATTCGTGCGTAAGTTGACTATCGATCGCCACGACCAATCCCTGCTCCTCCGCGACGTTGTACCCCTCTTTAGCGCGAGCGCGCACCTCCACCTCTTCCGCCAATACGGTGATTGTTTCACTTTCCACATCAAAATCGACGCTCTCGCCCGCGTTAAATCGCCGCGCCAACGCGGGCGCATCCATTTCCGCTACCGCCTTACGTAATTTGGGGAAAAGCCTGCCGTATTTGGGACCTAACAGATTGGGTAACAGATTAATCTCATAAGTGACCAATTCCGCCGCGTCGCTGACCAGCGTCTCTTCCTTGACGTTCAACTCTTCGGTAATGATATCCGTCAATTGTGCCAATCGTTCGCGCTGTTTCTCGTTCGCGACGATAGTCACTCGCGCTAATGGCTGGCGTAGCTTGTGCCCGGAACTATTACGCGCCGCGTGACCCAAATTGACCACGCGCATCGCCAAATCCATATCCGCCATCAAATCTTCGTCCACCAACGCGGCATCCGCTACCGGCCAACGAGTATGATGTACGCTCTCGGGCGCGTCTGTGGAGATGTTTCGCACCAGGTTCTGATACATCTTTTCGGTGATAAAGGGAATGAATGGCGCGAGCAACTTAGTTAGTGTCACGACACAGGTATATAGCGTTTCATACGCCGCGTTTTTATCGGCATCCGCCTCGCTCTTCCAGAAGCGGCGGCGCGAGCGGCGCACGTACCAATTAGATAATTCGCCTACGAACTTTTCTAGCACTACCGTGGGACCGAAAGTGTCATAGTTATCCATCATTGGCGTGCTCTCTTCAATGACCCGCTGTAGCCGCGATAGTATCCAACGGTCTAACTCCGCCGCGTCTTCGGGGATGATAAACCCTCCCTCGAAGCTAGTCAATTTTTGCAACAACTCATCGCTCGGCGTCCATTTATCCAATCGCGCGTAGTTTGCCAGAAACGCGTAGATGTTCCACAGTGGAATGATGAAGCGGCGCCGTGTCTCGTCGGCGACGTTGTAACCGAAGCGTAGGTCGCTTTCGGTACGATGCGAGCAATACAACCACCGCATCACGTCCACGCCCATCTTCTCTGCCGCGTCGTCGAACCAGATGGCATTGCCCCAACTCTTGTGCATAGCGCGACCATCCTCCGCTACTAGCGTCGCGTAGGATTGTACGTTTTTGAACGCGTTCTCGCGCACCATGATGGTGCTCATTGCCAACAGGCTGTAGAACCAGTTACGAAATTGTCCTGGAAAGCTCTCGGTGATGAGGTCGGCGGGGAACCATTCGCGCCAGTAATCGGGATCGCTGCGATATTGCAACGTAGATTGGCCCACGATGCCCGCGTCGAGCCACGGATTGCCCACATCGGGGATGCGGTTGATCACCGCGCCGCACTTGGTGCATTTGATCTTCACCGCGTCGATCCACGGACGGTGTGGCGTATGTCTCTCGAACTCTTCCCACCCTTCAACGGCGCGGTCTTTGAGTTCATGTTCATCGCCGATGACCTCGAAATTGCCGCACTCGTGACATTCCCAAATCGGCAGCGCGAGACCGTAATAGCGTTTCTTGGAAATCAGCCAATCGTGCATGTTGCGCAGCCAATCCATCTCGCGTTCGTAGCCCCATTCCGGTATCCAGCGCGTTTTCGTCACCGATTCCATGATTTGATAACGCAAATTTCGCTCTTTTTCCTCTTCCGTGATTTCCTTATAAGGCTTGTCGAGTTGTTCTCCCATGTTGATGAACCACTCGTCCACGAGGCGGAACACCAAATCCTCACCGCAGCGCCAGCAGACCGGATAACGGTGATGGTAATCGTGATCGCGATATAAGATTTTCTTCTCGCGCAAGTTGCGGATAATCGGGTTCGCGATATCTTGGACACTCATCCCGCTCAGCCAATCGTATCCCGCGATGAAGATACCCATATCGCTCAGTGGCGCGGGCGCGGGTAAGCCATATTCTTTACCCAATTCGAAGTCCTCTTGTCCACAACCCGGCGCGATGTGCACGATGCCCGTACCTTCCGCCTCACCCACTTCATCCCAAAGTATGACACGGTGCGCTGCCGCCGCGCTGATGCCTAGTTTTTCGTCCTCTTGTTGTTGGATCGGCAGTTCATCGAATGGACCGTCGTAAGTCCAGCCTTCCAACTCTGCGCCCAGCTTTTCGTCCGCGATCTCGTAGTCGCCCTTGACCGCGTCACCGATGATCGCCTTCGCCAGCCAGAATTTCGTGTCGTCTTGTTGGACTAACGCGTAAGTCAATTCCGGGTGTACCGCCGCCCCGACGTTGCTGGTCAGCGTCCAGGGAGTCGTTGTCCAGATGAGCAGATTCTCGCCCGCGCGCTCGCGCAACGGCAGCAGCACGTACACACTGCGGTGGACGCGTTCTTGATACCCCTCCGTGACGATCTCGTGCTGGCTGATTCCCGTCCCACATCGCGCACACCAGGGCATGACATCGCGTCCCTTGTAAATCCACCCGCGCTCGTGACATTTTTTCAACGCTATCCAGATACAGTAGTTGTTTTCGTTCGAGAAGGTGAAATATGAGCCACCTAGTTCTGGCAAACCCAATCGCCCGACAATCTGATCGACGCGGTCGGTGACTAGAGTATCCGTTTCTTGCACAGTGATTACTTCTGAGGGCGACTCTGCCATCTTGCGTTCCAAATAGCGCAGAAAATCGGGATCATTCCAATCCATCCAGAATCCCAACCGAATAGATTGCTCTGTTTGAATCGCGGAGTATTTGAGTACGCGCCGCTTACAGAGGTTGACGAACTCTGCCATGCCATAAGCTTCAATGTCCTTTTTAGTTTTTAATCCTAATTCCTTTTCTACCTCTACTTCGACCCAGAGTCCCTGACAGTCGAAACCGTTTTGATAACGAATCTCGCGTCCCAACATGGCGCGGTAGCGATGGAACAGGTCTTTGAATGTCCTGCCCCAGGCGTGGTGCGCGCCCATAGGATTATTTGCGGTTATTGGACCATCAATGAAAGACCATTTTGGTTCACCTTGATTTTGTTCGACCAATTTTCTGAACGCGTCCGATTTCTCCCAAAAATCTAGAATCTCGTGTTCCTGCGCGATAAAATCTACTTTAGTTGATACCTCTTTGAACATCTACCTTTTCCCTCCATCAATTTATTGATAATTACACAACAAAAAACCCTGGGATACTTCGCCCAGGGCTCGGAATTTACATTCACGCGCTATTATGTCAGCGCCATACTTCGCGAGCAGGGCTAAATGGAATAATGCTAATGATGATGCTAATGGCGCGTATTTTATTGCCTGAAACCATAATCTTCCCCTCCCGCGAAGCTTTACATAGTATAGCACGATTCACGCCAATCGGCAAATATGCGATAACGCGTAGGGCAGCTTTCTTAGCTGCCGCCCCGCGCATATATCATAAGACTTACGCAAACCGCGCTGTAGCTCACCGCAGAAAACGCGGAGAATATTAGAGTTTATATCGATTTGTTGACGCGTAGCTAATGGAACGCAGATTTTCCT
>CAZSIG010000458.1:0-3674 GCA_964606195.1 uncultured Anaerolineales bacterium | reverse complement strand
CCGCGAAAATCCGCGTCCTATTTTCTGCCTTGCTTATTAGGGAACAACTCTATTGGATAGCATATTCCCCTTGCTGTCTAACCATTATATACACACTATAAAAAGGATTTATGGGGTACTTAAATGTCATGCTGAACGCAGTGAAGCATCTCGTTTTAGGCTATATCAGGCTTTAGGCCTCCGCGTAACCACTTTTGGCGGCAAACGAGACCCTTCGCTGCGCTCAGGGTGACATCTTGAATAGGGCGGACATATTGAGATAAGGATATATTATGAATTTAGAACTTACCGAAGAAAAGCTACAGGATTACCGCGCGCGAACGTTTCGGACACTTTCGGAGCTGCGCGTAACCACGCAGAACGAAGCGATAGAATTCGCAAACGAGCGCGGTTTCATCTATTTCTGGCCGATCAAGAACATCACTTTACCCAGCTTATGGGTCGCGGTTGCCGGAGATCGCCCGGTGCCGAACGCGCACGATGACCCCGGTCACGTAACTTGGGGTTGGAAAGATAACCTGTTGGACAAGCGGCAGTGGTACTACGCGAAAGTGCTGCGCAATAAAGCGACTATAATCTCTCTGAGTACCGCGCCATATTTCTACGCCCTTAGCGAGAACTACGGCGATCCCGCGCATGATTATTTACAACTCTACGAGGATGGCTTGATGAGCCACGAGGCCAAATCGATCTTCGAGGCTATACTGGAAGAGGGACCGTTGGATACTATCAACCTGCGGCGCGTGGCGCGGTTGTCCAGCGATTCTAGTAAAAGCGCGTTCGACCGCGGATTGACCGAATTGCAGCGCGATTTCAAAGTCCTGCCAGTCGGCGTGGCGCAGACCGGCACATGGAATTACAGTTTCATCTACGAAGCGGTGCATCGGCATTATCCCGATTTATCGGACAAAGCGGGGGCGATCAAGCGGAGAACCGCGCGCGCGAAATTGGTGCAATTGTACTTCGCATCGGTCGGCGCGGCGACTCTTTCTGAGACGCGAAAATTGTTTCAGTGGAATAAGAAGGATTTAGAAAGGGCGTTGAACGCGCTGGTTGAAGCGGGTGAACTGCGGGCAGGGTGTCGCGTGGAAGGAAGCGATGCTGAATATTTCGTTCTCAGCGAGTTACTTTAGCCGCGCGAACTCAAAGGGGCGGCGCACTTTCTGAGGTGCGTCGCCCCTTGATCACTACCGAGTGTTTATAGATACGATCTTATCACGAAATCACGTCCATCTCGCGCCCGACTTTGGCGAAAATCTCCAATCCTTTGTCCAAGTCCTCTTTCGTATGCGCGGCGGTGTTCATCACCCGAATGCGCGCCAACCCTCTAGGCACCGTCGGAAAGCCCAACGCCATCGCGAATACTCCCTCCTCAAACAACCGCGCCGAGAAATCCTTAGCCAGTTTCACATCCCCGAGCATCACCGGCACGATCGGCGTCTGCGAATGTCCGGTATCGAAACCGAGTTTTTGCATCTCGGTCTTGAAATACCCCGCGTTTTCCCAGAGCTTGTTCACTAAATCCTCCGAATCGTCAAGTATTTCCACCGCGGCGAGACAAGCCGCCGTATCCGCGGGGGTGAGCGCGCTGGAGAACAGATTGGGACGTGCCTTTTGGCGAATGTAATCTACGATAACCTGTTTGCCCGCGATGACGCCGCCCATCACGCCGAACGCCTTCGAGAGGGTGCCGATCTCCACGTCGAATTTGCCATGCAGCCCAAAGTGCGCCACGATGCCCTTACCCTTGCCCAAAACCCCCTCTCCATGCGCGTCATCAACCATCGTCATCACGCCATATTTCTCCGCGACTTCGTATAATTCGTCCAGCGGCGCGACATCACCATCCATACTGAACACTCCATCCGTCACCATCAAACCGCGCCGATAGTTCGGCAGGTGCGCGTTGATCTGCTCTTCGAGGCTGGCGGCATCACAATGTTCATAGACGATTATCTTCGCCCCGGAGAGCCGCGCCCCGTCGATGATGCTGGCGTGGTTAAGGCGGTCGGAGAAGATCACGTCCTGCGCGCCGCTCGCCTTGTCTCGTCCTCCCAGCGCGGGAAGCGCCGCCTGATTGGCGCAGAACCCCGACTGTACCAACATGGAAGCCTCAACCCCTTTGAATTCTGCCATACGCCGCTCGAACTCCAGATGCAACGCCTGTGTCCCCGCGATGGTACGCACCGCGCCGGGCCCGACGCCCCATTTGTCGATCGCGTCTTTCGCTTTTTGTTTGAGTGTAGGGTGATTTGCCAAGCCTAAATAATTATTGGTGCAGAAGTTGAGCACCTTTTTCCCATCCACGACCATCCACCCATCCGCGGGGGATTCCATCGTGCGAATGTTGATGAAGGCTTTGTTCTCGTGCATCTGCGCTAACTCTTCGCGAATAAAATCTAATCTATCGGTCATTTTTCTCCTCCTTTTTAGTTTTTAATGAAAAAAACAGAATTTTACCACAGAGGCACAGAGTGCACTGAGGTTTTGAGGATAATGCGGTAGAGAAAGTTCGTGGATTAAAGTTTGGGCGCGTAATGCTAAATCATCTTACTTTATCTCCGCGTTCTCGGTGGCTCTGTGGTTAGTTATTCATTTTCTCCTTGATAAATCTTGCGGATATTGGGCACAAGATACTCCTTAAAGGCGCGTTCCAGATCGTAATCGGGCTGCCAACCCCAATCGCGCCGCGCCGCGGTGTCGTCCAAATCGGCAGGCCAACTATCCACAATATTTTGACGTTTCGGGTCCGGCTCAAAAGTGATCTCCGCGTCGGGGAAATAGCGCAACACCTGCTCTCGAAATTCCACCGCGGAGAGGCTGAAACTAGTCACGTTATAGACCTGACGACTCAACGCCGCATGGGGAGCTTTGGCTAAGTCGATCAAGGATTTCACCGCGTCGGGCATAGCCATGAAGGGGATGCGCACATCCTCGCGCACGAAACAGGCATAAGGCGTCCCCCGCGCCGCGGCGTGTAACATCTCAGGGCCATAGTCGCTCGTCCCCCCGCTCGGCATCGTGAACGCGCTGATTAAGCCGGGAAAGCGCACGCTGCGAAAATCGAGAGTAGTTGATTGGTCAGCCGCGAGTTGGCGGTAATGCTTGCTGAAATAAGTGCCGAGCAGCTCGCAATACAGCTTATTACAGCCGTACATGGTGCGCGGATAGTTCCACTCCCATTCGCGCACGCGCGCATAGTTGCGCTTGATTTCCAGGCTGGGCAACCCGAATGCCGCGATGGAGCTAGGAAAGATAAACCGCACCGGATTATCGCGCCATTCCGACTGGTGTGCCGCGAGTTCCAAGAGTATCATCGTGCCCTCTACATTCACGCGATGCGCGGCGTCCGGCGAGAACTCCGCCCGCGTCGATAGCAGCGCGGCGAGATGATAAATCTCCTCGAATTCGTACTCGCTGACGAGGCGATCCAACAGCGATTTATCCAGAATACTCCCCTCGAAGTGTGTGGATAGTCCCGCCAAATCGGGTAGCAGCGGATTCAAATCCAGAGTCAGAACCTCTCCAGAATATTCGTTACCCAAATGTTTTACCAGCGCGTGTCCCACCTCTCCCGCCGCGCCGGTGACCAGAACAGCTCTCTTACGCATAACGTTGTCACCTCCCAATAACCAGCATTATCGCGTCTTTTTATATACATTAGAGATTATCTC
>CAZSIG010000457.1:0-3698 GCA_964606195.1 uncultured Anaerolineales bacterium | reverse complement strand
GAGACTTCCGAAGTTTTCCGAAACTTCGGAAGTCTGAAATCTGCGTAAGTCCTATTATGCAAACCGCGCGACTTTGAGAAAGCCCTAATACCTACGCTCTAAGCCCCCGCTCCCGGGGGCGTTTTAGAAATAGAGCAATGCTTCGGACTAGGGCTTTCTCAAAGTAGCCGCAGGCTTTACGCCCGCGCCAACCGCACCCGTAAAGGGCGCGCCTACAATGACTAATTCGCGTAGTGCGCGACAAATACGCGACAATGAGAAAGCCCTAACTCGCGCCCCTTTCAAAAATACCCTCTTTTTCCCTTCGCGCCAAATTGTGCTACAATCTACCCATGTCTACTCTCTACCTGACCCCCGCGGCGGTCAACTATCTGGCACAGACAATCCTCGTCGGAGCGATTACACTCTATTTTCTATACCTCGTCTGGCGGACGCGGCACGCCCCGGTGTTGCGGCGGCAGACCGCGCTGTTGGCGGGGTTTCTGGGCACCCTGGGCAGCTTCACCGCGATGATGGGGCTGGAAGCCGCCACGCTCGGCGCGGCGCGGCTGCACGCCGTGAATCTGCAAATCCCCCCCCTCGCGGTCGCCCTGCTGCTGCTTGTCCTCTTCGCCTATCACTTCCCCACCGCGACGCCCCGCTGGCGGTGGGAGATGCGGCTGATCGTTGCGCTCATAGGGCTATATATCCTCTGGGAATTCTCGATCACCGGGGACCGCTTCAGGCACTTTATGCGCGGGACGGTCTACTACCGCCCCGCCCTCGCCAACTATCCCCTCATCGCCGGGTTCGCGTGGGCGGTCATCATGCTGCTAAGGCAAGCCATTCGGACCGCGGATAATCTCCAGCGAAGCTGGCTGCGCCGTCTCTGGCATCCGGGGAACCAACCCGCCCGTGCCGCCCGCGCCTTCGCCATCATCTTCGTCACCCCCGTGTTCTTACTCTTGATTGAGACATTCGCCGGGTTCTACGTAATTCCCGCTAATGTGAACACCATCATCATCTCGGTGGGGGTGATCGGCGCGATCTCCGCCTTCGCCCTGGTCTATCTCAACTACCTGCCGGAGCACAGCACCTTTATCATCAAGCTCGTCGGCGGCGCGTTAGTGACGATTTTAGCGATCCTGGGCAACCTTGGCTTTCTGCTCATGCCGACCTACACTGCCGCCTACGCTCACCGCGAGGCACTGCCCGATCATACCACCTGGCGGTTCACGCCCACCGGCGCGGGGTATAGCTTCGCGGTGGTGCCATTTAGTTTTGCTTCCACGTTGGGCGAAAACCTGGCATTAGTGGATCCGGAGCACGAACTGCTCGCGCTTGCCCTCGGCGCGCCGAGCATGAAGGCTACGCACGGCACACTATCGCTACCATTTGCGTTCCCTTTCTACGGCACCACCTGGCGCACCATCTACGTCAGCGATGACCCCATCGTCGGGCTGGGCAACCCCCTCGAACCGCGCGATATCCGCTATCACTACGGCGCGACTCCCGCCATCTTTCCGCTCATGGTCGACACCGCACCCTCAATACCCCCCGCGGAGGCTGGCGTCTATGCCTATACCGCGGAGGATCAAGTGACTATCACTTGGTTCAAGGTGCCCGAATTCCACCATCCTCCGCGGCGGTATACTGTGCAGGTGGTGCTGCATCGCGACGGGACGATCGATTTCACCTATAACGGCATCCCCCCCGCGCCGCTATACAACACGGAGGACGAGACGCGCACCGTCTGGTTCAGCGGTTTGACGCCGGGGATTTTGACCGCCCCGCCACGGTACATAGATTGGGCAACCGCGCCGACAGGGGGCACTACGGAACCCCGCGCCCTCATCATTGATTACTACCGCGCCTTTCGGCAGTATCTCCACCAGTTTCTCGTTCCCCTGGTGTATGCCCTCATCGGCGGCAGCCTGCTAATCTTCGGCGGGTTTCCGCTCTTCTTTCGTTATACCCTCATCACACCGCTCAACGCCCTGCTCGCGGGCATTCGGCGCGCCAACGCGGGCGACCTGACGGAGCACGTGCCGGTACAGTATCACGACGAAATCGGGTTCCTGACCGCGTCCTTTAACACTATGGTAGAGACCGTCCGCACCACGCGCGCCGGGCTGGAACAGCGCGTGATGGCGCGCACCGCCGATCTAGCACACGCCAAAGACACCGCCGAAGAAGCCCAGCACGCGGCAGAAGCTGCCAACCGCGCTAAGAGCGTCTTCCTAGCCAACATGAGCCACGAACTGCGCACTCCCCTCAATGCCATTTTAGGGTTCAGCCAACTGCTGGCGCAGGATACAAACCTCACCGCGGAGCAGCGGGAGAACCTGGCCACCATCGGGCGCAGCGGTGAGCACCTCCTCGCCCTCATCAACGACGTATTAGAATTTTCCAAGATTGAGGCGGGACGCATCGAACTGCAGCCGGTGAACTTCGACCTGTATTACCTGTTGCGAGGATTGGAAGAGATGTTCCACCTACGCGCCGCGCAACAGGGCTTACTCCTCATCGTCGAGCGCGCTCCCGATATCCCCCACTATATTCGCGCCGACCAGAACAAGCTACGTCAGGTACTGATCAACCTGCTGGGCAACGCGGTGAAATTCACCAAAAAGGGCAGCATCACTCTCCGCGTGGGCAGTAGTCAGCAGACGGTAGACGGTAGCCAGCAGCCCGAAACTTCCCCCCCGTCTACCGTCTACCGGCTACTGTTTACCGTAGAAGATACCGGCGTCGGCATCGCCCCAGACGAACTGGCGCAGCTCTTCGTTTCCTTCGTCCAAACCACCAGCGGACGGCGCGCCCAAGAGGGCACCGGGTTGGGCTTAGCTATCAGCCGCGAGTTCGCGCGGCTGATGGGCGGCGAACTGAGCGCCAGCAGCGTGGTGGGGCAGGGTAGCACCTTCCAATTCACCATACCAGTGGAGGTGGTCGACGCGGCTGACCTACCCCCCGCCGCGCTGCGCCGCGTCATCGGCTTAGCCCCCAACCAACCACAATACCGTCTGCTCGTCGCGGAAGATGTGCATGCCAGCCGGCGCTTGCTAGTTAGGATGTTGCAAGCGGTCGGTTTTGCGGTGCGCGCGGCGCGTAACGGCGCGGAGGCGGTGCATATCTGGGAGGAATGGCAGCCTCACTTGATTTGGATGGATATACGCATGCCCGTGATGGATGGTTTAGAAGCGACGCGGCGCATCAAAGCCGCGCCGGGCGGGCGGGATACGGTAATCATCGCCACCACCGCCAGCGCGTTCGCGGAACAGCGCGCCGAATTTCTGGCGCAGGGCTGCGATGATTTTCTGAGCAAACCGTTCACGCGCGCCGCGCTGTTTGGCTTACTGCACCAGCATCTGGGGGTAGAGTTCGTGTATGCCGAAACCGCGGGGGTGGCACAGGCGGGGAGCGGCGAAGATACCCCTGATCCCGCCGCGCTGCGCGCTCAAATCGCGCGCCTGCCCACAGAGTTGCTCACCGAACTAGAACGCGCCACCATCATCTGTAACGTTGAGCAGATTAGCCAACTTATCGCGCAGATAGCGGAACATGACGCGCCGCTGGCGGATACCTTGAATCATTGGGCGGACAATTTTGAGTACAGCCGTATCCTCGCCCTGCTCCGCGACAACACCGCGTAGGGCAGGTTTCTTACCTGCCGTTCTTGCTTGGCGCGGTCAGCGCAGGCGTAAAGCCTGCGGCTACAT
>CAZSIG010000456.1:0-3709 GCA_964606195.1 uncultured Anaerolineales bacterium | reverse complement strand
AAAGGAGATGTGTTATGCGCCAAAATAAAATGTATCCATATTTACTAGTCGCGCCAGCCATCTTTACCATGATAATAGTTACGCTCTATCCCACGTTGTACAGCCTCTATCTCAGCCTGAACCGCGTCCAAAGAGGGAATTTGGAATTCGTGGGATTGCGAAATTTTCGCGTGATCTTGAACAGTGGTGATTTTTGGGAGAGTCTGCGGCTTACCGCGATTTTCGGGGTTTTCTTCATTGGGATTACGCTATCATTTGCCTTTCTTCTGGCTTTGCTCTTCAATCGCGGACTGCGCTTTGGGGGGCTGTATATGGTGTTAGTCTTCACGCCCTGGGTACTTTCGGAGATAGTCTCCGGCGTAGTATGGCGCTGGATGTTCTACCGCGACTACGGCGTGCTCCAAAATCTGGTGGGCCCGCTGTTCGGCGGCGTGACGCTGATGACCAAACCCGCGGGCGCGATGGGCGTGGTGGTCGCGGCGTCGGTCTGGCAAAACACCGCGTATGTAATGCTACTGATTCTCGCGGGCTTACAGACGATTCCGGGCGAGGTTTACGAGGCAGCCGCGATTGATGGCTGCACCGGTTGGCAGGCGTTCAAAAACATCACCTGGCCGCTCGTGCGCCCCACAACGCTTGTCACGATGGTCTTGCTCTCCATCACCAGCATCAACGCCATCGGCATGTTCCTGGCAATTACCGAAGGTGGCCCCGGCCGAGCTACCGAAGTATTGAGTCTGCACATGTACCGCGAGGCATTGCAGTTCTTCCACTTCGGCTACGGCGCGGCGTTAGCGGTGGTGCTGTTTATCATCAACGTCATTTTGGCAGCGTTATACTTGAATTTCTTGCAGACTGAGAACGCCTTAGGCGCGTGAGGAGGTTTATCATGGAAGGTAAAAACAAGATTTTATTTCGAGATTTAGCGATTAACCTGTTTTTGCTGGCGATTGGATTGATATTCATCTTTCCGGTCTTCTATGCCTTTATGACCTCCTTTCGCGAGGCAGGCACCGGCTTAACGCGCGACATCATTCCGCGCACTTGGGATTTTGGCAATTATGCGCGGTTGTTCAGCTACGGTCGTTTCCCGCGCTATGTATTTAATAGCGTAGTCAACGCCTTCGGCGGCGCGATACTGAGCAGCGTCTTCGCCGCGCTCGCGGGATACGCCTTCGCCCGTTTCAAATTCTTCGGCAAAAATATCCTGATGGGCTTCGTCTTGCTAGTGATGATGTTGCCTCAGATTACAAACCTAATCCCGCTGTACAAAATGGCGAGCGATTTGCATCTGTTAAATACTTACGTAATAATGATTTTGATTCTAGGAGGTTACGGTTTGCCATTGGGCATCTGGACGATGAAGGGCTTCTTCGAAAGTATTCCAGTCGCGCTGGAGGAAGCCGCGGCAATCGACGGTGCGACGCCATTTCAGGCATTCTGGCGCGTCGTCGTCCCCATCTCCGCGCCCGGCTTGCTCGCGACCTTCCTCATCAATTTCGTCTACAACTGGAACAACTTCATCACTCCGCTTTTCATGCTCACCAAGACCGAGATGAAAACCGCGACCGTCGGCTTGTTCGATTTTCAGCACGCGCTGGAGGGCAATCAAGACGAACTATTAGCCGCAGCCTGTGTCATCATCATGGTGCCCGCGATTATGCTTTTCATCTCCCTGCGCAGCTACTTCTTAAAAGGCATGGTCGAAGGCGCGGTGAAAGGGTAAAGTGAGAGAGACAACTATGAACCAAAACTTATCGACATATTCCAAAGATTTACTCGCGAAGCTGTTCCGCCGCATGACGTTAGTGCGCCGCTTCGAGCTGCGCGCCATCGAGGAGCGGCGCGGCGGCTTGATTCCCGGCTTCATTCACTCCTGCGTAGGACAAGAGGCGACTGCCGTCGGCGCGTGCCTCGCGCTCGAACCGCATGACGTGATTACCAGCACGCATCGCGGACACGGGCATCTCATCGGCAAAGGTGGAGACCCGCGTTATATGATGGCGGAACTCGCGGCGCGGTCGTCCGGCTATTGTCTGGGACGCGGCGGCTCGCTGCACATCTCCGACTTCGATTTGGGCATTCTCGGCGCGAACGGCGTCGTCGCGGGGGGTATCCCCATCGCGGTCGGCGCGGCATTAGCCTTTGCTATGCGCAAAGAGAACCGCGTCGCCCTCTCCTTCTTCGGTGACGGCGCGGTCAACGAGGGCGCGTTTCACGAAGCCGCGAACCTAGCCGGATTGTGGCAACTGCCGGTCATCTTTTTCTGCGAGAATAACCTGTACGGCGAAGGTACGCCGCAGGACAAACAAGCTCCCATCGCGGATTTAGCCGTGCGCGCGGAGGGCTACGGCTTCCCCGGCGTGATTGTGGACGGCAACGATGTTATCGCGGTGTACGAGGCAGTTGAGGAAGCCGCGGCGCGAGCGCGCGCGGGCGATGGTCCCACATTCGTGGAAGGCAAAACCTACCGCCAGCGCGGGCATTACGAGGGTGACCCGCAGGTATATCGCACGCGCGCTGAGATGGCGGAGTGGAAAGAGCGTGACCCGATTCCCGCGTTTCGGCGAAATCTGCTCGAGGCGGGTATTTTTGACGAAGCAGCCCTGAGCAAAGTAGAGCGCGAAGTTGACGCACAACTGGACGACGCGGTCGAATTCGCCGCCGCCGCGCCGCAGCCCGTTCCCGAAGAAGCACTGGCGGGCGTCTACGGCAATACACACAATGATTTAGTATTTTGAAGAGAATAGAACGCTGATTTTCATGATGCTCGCCGATTTACGCGGATTTTTAGAGTATGAAAAATCAGAAAAAATCAGCGGAAATCAGGGAAATCTGCGTTATCTGCGTTCTATTGATGAGGTGAAAAAATGCGAGAAATTTCTTACTCTGAAGCTGTTCGCGAGGCATTGTGCGAAGAGATGCGCCGCGACGCGGCGGTCTTCTTGATGGGCGAAGATGTCGGCACGTTCGGCGGAGTGTGGGGCGTGTCGCACGATATGTTAGCGGAATTCGGCGAAGAGCGCGTGCGCGATACCCCGATTAGCGAAATCGCCATCATCGGCGCGGGATTGGGCGCGGCGATGGTCGGTATGCGGCCGGTGGTCGAGATTATGTTCGGCGATTTTTTGATGTGCGCGGGGGATCAGCTTGTGAACCAAGTTGCTAAGGCGCGGTTTATGAGCGGCGGCAAGGCGAACGTCCCGCTGACGATTCGCGTCACCTCCGGCGCGCCCGGCTCCGCTGCGGCGCAGCACTCGCAAAGCCCCGAATCATGGTTTATGAATATCCCCGGCATCAAGATTGTGACCCCCGCGACCCCGGCGGATGCTAAAGGTTTGCTCAAGACCGCGATACGCGGCGAGGACCCGGTGCTCTTCTTCGAGCACAAGATGCTCTACGCGATAGAGGGACAGGTGCCCGAAGATGAGGATTTCGCGGTGCCTTTCGGGGAAGCCGCGGTGCTGCGAGATGGGCGTGATGTTACCCTAATCGGCGTCGGCGTGATGGTGCATAAATCGCTCGAGGCGGCGGAGCTTCTGGAAAAAGAGGGCATCAGCGCGGAGGTGCTTGACCCTCGCACCTTGGTGCCGCTAGATAAAGAGACACTTATCAAATCAGTGGCGAAGACGAGCCGCGTAGTGGTCTCACACGAGGCGCACAAACGCGCCGGACCCGGCGCGGAAATCGCGGCGATGTTGGCGGAGGA
>CAZSIG010000455.1:0-3723 GCA_964606195.1 uncultured Anaerolineales bacterium | reverse complement strand
ACTTCGCCCACCAGCACCGCGCCCGACGTGGGGCGGTCGATGCCGGTGATCATGTTGATGAGCGTGGACTTGCCGCTGCCCGATTTGCCGATGATGGAGAGAAAATCGCCCTCTTTGACTTGCATGTCCACACCGCGCAGGGCGGGGAATTCGCCCGCCGCGGTTTTGAAGGTCTTTACTACCTGCTGCAAGGCGATGACGTGCCCGTTGCCGCGCTGCGCGTTATGCTTTTTACCATTTTGGTTGAAGTTGATGCCAAACATTTTGTCCTCATGTTACTATTCGCGCTCTACTTCTTCGATAATTCCACTGGGGTTTAGGTCGATGCAGTTCAGAGAGATGAGTATCAAACCTAAATCTCGCACACGATTCAGCACACCGTAGAGTGCCGCCTGGTCGGGGAGCGCGCAGGTCAGTACCGCGTCGCCGTTCGACAGATTGGTAATCTCCAGCCCGTCAAACCACTCTGTCCACCGCGCCGATAGGTGTCCGCGCACGCGAATTTGATAACGCATTAAATCGGTCATGGGTATGATCTTACTCCGTTGGTATTTGTTAGCGAGATAGCGCGGTTTTGGATTTAGTTCGGCTACGATGTCCGCGTTCTGTACATTAGAGTTGTTCCCTAATAAGCTGGATAAGAAATAGGACGCGGATTTTCGCGGATTCACGCGGATAAAGAGGGCAAATCCTGAAAATCCGCGTGAATCCGCGTCCTATAAAACCTTTAGGATGTCCAAAATTTTATTTAGGAACAAGTCTATTTGCTAACCTTGCTTGTATTTTATCACAAAAGGGGGTGGAGTGTCATCAGTAGAAGGGTGGATTTGAGGGGTGGAGAACGCGTGAGGTGCTCAAATTAGAAACCGCCCGCATAAAGCGGGCAGTAATATGTTTTCTCGCGCTATTCAATTTGGCGTAGAAATGCGCGTAATACGTTGTACTCTTGGTTGCCGTAAAAAAAGTGCCCCGCGTCGAGGACGAAACCCAAGGCACAGGGCAATTCTATGTTCGCGTGTGAGGGAAGCAACCATCTTATTCGATTGGTGCAGTCAAGTGCTAAAGAGTTTCTCCTGATTCTTTCAATATTCGGTTATACACTCTATCGCTTATCCAGAATTTCTTTTGGCGCAACTCATCCAATAGTGGTTTCACCGCTTGTATTAATTCTCTTCTCTTTGCCATAATCAGCACTCCCAGTGTGCCAATTTGATTGATGCCGACTAGCCTGGCAGCGATACGCGCCTTCTCCTCGTCAATAATGACCACATCAGCATTCATTTCCCGCGCTAAGGCTAACACTTCAGCTTCGCCAATATCCAACTCAGATCGCAAAAAATCCACTACGGTACGATCGCTGACTTCATGTGTTTCTATCCAAGATGCCGCGCGTACTCGCGCGGCACCTGATCTTCCAGCTCCTTGGATAACTACTTCAGTATATACTCCCTGGGGAATAGTTATCGTTCCGAAGATATCTTGCAATAGTGTAAGTTTTCCCACTTTGCTTAAGGCGATGAGTGGTGTGGCGTTCACTACGACGATCATTGGACTAACACCTGTTCCAGATAGTTCAAATTTTCCAGCTCCCAATCGAGTTCCTCCGCGCTGTAGTCAACAACCGGAATTTGACGTTCGCCCAGCAACTCTATGAATGCCCATAGCGACAACCGCGCCAGTCTGGCTGCTTGACCTAATGACAGCACTTTGGTCTGAAAGAGGCGAATTGCTAATAATCTATTCAATTCAGTAGTCAAAACTTCTCGCGAAAACCCCCGCGCCTGTAGCACGAAGTATAGGTCTTCGGGCACTATGGTTTCCACGTTGATCATAGGCATGTCCATTAACGCTGCTTTTGTCATGGTTGTCTCCTCTTGTTTCATCGGTTTATATAACATCAAGAACATTATAGCGCGAATTATCCCTAGAAGCAATCTCCATAATGTAGAACAAGCCTACTCGCTTTCTTCAGCCAACCACTGCCGAATTTGCTCATTCACCGTCGGCTGCGCGAAGTAGTTACAATGATGTACGCGCGTCGCACCGCCGTAAATCACGCGGTGCTCTGGGGGAATGGGAAAGCCGGGAGAGTGGTCTCCGGCGCGGTAGCTGCCTATGGTGGGGACGATGCCATCGTTGGCGGCGCCGAAGACGCGGTCTACGAATTTATCCAATTCGGCGTGGGCGAAACTCGCCAGCAAGGCGGGGGCAGCGGGCGTGAAATTCGCGCCGATGGCGTAGTATTGTGTGGGATTAGGAGCGCTGCTATTAAGATGTTGTAGATACGCGCCGTTGGGGAACATGCTGAATACGCCGGGCAAATGTTCCAGCGTGCCGAAGGAGAGCGATTTGACCAATAACAATATTGCCTGAAAATTCGCGGCGAAAATATCACCGGAAAACTCAGCCAGGAGATTGGTGTAGCGGTTAATCATATCGGTCGCGTTGCGCTCATCGACCAGCGCGGTGCCCTGATTGGGACTGGCGACGAGCACCGCTTTACGAATCTCTATGGCGCGCCCCGCGAGGTCATGTTCCGCCAAGCGCTCGGTCATCTCCCGCCCGACCAGCCCGCCGCGGCTGTAGGTGATGATGTCCAAATCGAGCGCTATCCCCGGCGGGAGCATATTCAGCAGAGTTTGTACGTTTTGAGACGGAGATTGATGCAAACTGGGATGATTGAAGGCGATGACGCGGTTTTGATACAGGCTCAGGAGCTTTTCTAAATCAGCACGCGGCATGTTTCCGAAAGAACCGCTCGTGGTGCTGAGCGTGCCGTGCAGCAGTAACAGGGCGCGCCCCCCGCTGACGAAGTCCCACGCGACAGACTGGTCGAATCCGCCAGCGTGAACTGCCAGCATCTTATAGGAACGTTTCTCATTTTCCCAGCGCGTGACGATTTCCAGCATGGTGCGCCCGATGAAATCCTCGATGTTCCAGGTCAAAACTTGTACTAATTGTTTTCCCGTTTCCTCAATCGCACCGCGCGTCACCGCTTGCCCCGCCACAGTTTTGGGCGCGGGCAGCGCGGCGGAGTGCGGAATATGAAAGACGATTTCGGTCGTCGCGCCCCGCGTCGTCTGGGCGGTGACGCGGCTCTCCGGAAAAATCCAGCGAATGACCCCCGCTTCGTCGGTGTGAAGCATGGCGTAGCCCGCGTTTGCGTCAGTCTCCGGTATGACCAGCTTTGCCGCTGGTTCACCTTCTCGCGCGCCGCCTATGGCGCGCGTCGCGGGCGCTTTCTCGTCTGCGGTCACATCAAGCTCGAACATGAGTTCGGTGTTCATATCAGCCGCGGCGAGCGCACGTTGTAGGCTTCCCCCGCGCGCGTCTCCGATGGCGCGCGTGCCGCCCGATTGAACATCGATTTCCTCGATACGCCCTCTCAAGTTAGCGGTTTCCAAATAACAGCCCCGCCCGCGGCGGAGTTCGAGATAAGTAGTATCACCAGTTAGCTCGGTCATTTTCATCTCCTAAATTAGTAGCTACTCAGCCTATGCGCAGGTAGCCCGCGCCCTACGCATTCCAAAATTCGCCGATTATTCCAAGTATACCACGAACGATGTCTTTCGGCAACGCGCCGCGCCGCATATCACAAGACCCGAAGGGTTTTCCGAAACCCTTCGGGTCTGTTGCTCCGCTATTCTAACAACCGCCCGCACAAGGCGGGCGGCAATGTGCCATTCACATGGCTCCTCCGCGCCGGGCAAGCCAGCAACGAAT
>CAZSIG010000454.1:1944-3743 GCA_964606195.1 uncultured Anaerolineales bacterium | reverse complement strand
ACTTACGTGGGACCGGGTGATCTTTTGGGCGAGAAGACGGTGCTGGCGGGTAACCCGCGCACCGCGACAGTCAAGGCTACCACAGATATTCGGCTGGCGCGGTTGGACAAGGCAGACTTGGAGATGTTGACTCTGATACACCCCGAACTAGAAGCGGTGTTGGGACAAGCGGAGAGCCGCCCGAATATCGAGGAGATTTTGCGTAACTTGCCCCTCTTTGCTGAACTGCCCGCGAGCGTGCTGCGCGCTATCGCCAAGAAGATGGCGGTTGAGGCGTTCAACAAGGGCGAAATTGTCTTTAAGCAGGGTGATGAGGGTGACAAGCTGTATTTGATTCTGTCGGGGCAGGTTAAGATTTTGGTTGACGACGGTGAATATGAGCGTGTTGTCTCGTATTTGGGACAGGATAGCTTTTTCGGAGAGATGGCACTGATTTCGGATACGCCGCGCACTGCGTCAGTCGAGGTCTCGGTGGATGCTCGACTCTTATCTTTGCGCAAAGAGGATTTTCTCCAACTATTGGATAAGTATCCGGGCATCGCGCTGACGATCAGCCGCTACGCAGTACGCCGCGTGGAAGGTTTGGCGCAATTGACTGAGGTACGGGAGTACCAAATCATCGCGGTGGCAGGAGGTTCGGGTATCGCGCTGGCGCGAAAGTTGGTGCATTATACCAAAGGTCGTGTCATTCTATACCGTTTACCGGGTACTATCGAGGAGGATGTAGGTTCATTACAGGATATTTTCATCTCCGACGCGCCGGATAATATCGATACTGAAGAATTGGTGGAGATTCTGAGTATCCTGATTAGCGGTTTCGACAAGGTGTTGTTACTCATCCCCCCGACGATGAATCGGTTGACGGTGAAGGCGCTGGAACTTGCCAACGCGACCGCGGTGATAGGTACAGATGTCGCGCCGTGGATAAAGGTCAGCAGCAGTGGTGAAGTTTGGCGGGCGGACGATTCGCCCAAGGAGATTGATCTATTGGCGCGGCGAATTCTGCGCCGCGTGGTCGGGCTGGCGTTGTCCAGCGGCAACGGGCGCAGCATCGCTCACGTTGGAGTATTGCAAGTGCTGAAGGAGGCGAATATTCCGATTGACCTCATCGCGGGAACCAGCGGCGGCGCGTTATTCGGGGGGCTGTACGCTTCGGGAATCGGATTAGAGGCGGTCGCGGATTTCGCGCTGAACCTGCAAGAAATTGCGCAACTCAAGCTGTTTGGTGGCTTGGCGGATTATAATATTTTCAATTTATCTCGCGGTATTATCAAAGGGAATAAGGTGGTGGACTTTCTTGATGAGGTAATCCATCATAAAACTTTTAGAGATCTGGAAATTCCCACCTACATGGTCGCTACAGATGTGATAACCGGTGAGGAGGTGGTGCTCGATAATGGTTCGACCGCGCTGGCGATGCGCGCTAGTTTCTCCATCGAGGGGATTTTCGTGCCCGCGGAGATAGACGGTCGCTATTTAATGGACGGCGCGGCGGTGAATCCCGTGCCGTGCAGCGTGCTGGCGGAACGCGGCGCGGATATTATCATCGCCTCCAGCGTTATCCCCGCGCTAGAGGAGCGCGTCCAGCGTAAAGCGCTGCGGGAGAGCAAACGTATTCCGAATATTCTCAACGTCATGTTGGGAAAAACGGAAGTGATGGAGAGTGAGATCGTCAAAACTAAGATGTCGCCGGTGGATGTGGTAATCAAACCGGAAGTGGGATTGTATCCCGCGACGGAGTTCGACAAGGCGCCCGATTTTATTCGCCTGGGGCACGAAGCGGCGATGTTGGAGATCGA
>CAZSIG010000454.1:0-1844 GCA_964606195.1 uncultured Anaerolineales bacterium | reverse complement strand
GTGACGAACGCGGGAGGCCCGCCGCCGGGGCAATTCGATGATTTTTCTGATGCGAATTGGGAAAGTGCGACGAATCTGACGCTGATGAGCGCGGTGCGGCTGTGTCGCGCGGCTATTCCCCACATGCGCAAGCGCGGCGGCGGACGAATCATCGCGATGACTTCGGTATCGGTCAAGCAGCCGATTGAGAATCTGATTCTGTCCAATTCTATCCGTATGGGAGTGGTTGGACTGATGAAAACGTTGGCGGATGAACTCGCGCCTTATAACATTCTGGTCAATTGTGTGTGTCCGGGGTACACATCTACGCAGCGCGTTGTGGATCTGGCGCGCGCTCGTGCCGAGCGTGAGGGGCGCACGATGGAGGAAATTTTTGCTGAGCGTGATCGAACTATTCCGTTGGGACGCGCCGGTAAGCCAGAGGAGTTCGCCAATCTGGTTGTGTTTCTCGCCTCCGACCGCGCCAGTTATATTACAGGTACAGCGATCTCTGTAGATGGCGGATATACGCGCAGCACTTTGTAAATTACTCTTCTGGAAAGAGGTGATTAACTAAGGCTTTCTCAAAGTACAAACCGCGTGGTCAAACTTTCTAGTAAACTCCAACTCAAGATGTCATGCTGAACGCAGTGAAGCATCTCGTTTTCGCTATAATTATTACCTGGTGATTAGAACCACCAAAATTAATGAGAGAACGAAACCCTTCGCCGTGCGCAGGGTGACATATTATTCCAACCACGCGACTTTGAGAAAGCTCTAGGTGATTAACCACAAAGAACACAAAGAATCACCAAGATGACTTTTATTAGTCATCATACGCGTTCATACCTGCTCATTAAAATCCTTAGTGTTCTTGGTGCCCTTTGTGGTTGATTTATTTCCAATTAAATTCAGAAAACAAATAGTATGAAAGGATTATGTTGACAATGGCTGAAGCACAAATCGCGGTTATTGGCGGAACTGGATTATACGAAATTGAAGGACTGACTGATGTAGAGGAAGTATTAGCGACAACACCCTTTGGTGATCCTAGTGACGCGATCATCATCGGCACCCTGGAGGGGAGGCGCGTCGCATTTTTACCCCGGCACGGACGCGGGCATAAAATTAGCCCGACAGAACTGCCAGTGCGCGCAAACATCTATGCGTTGAAATCGTTGGGAGTGGAACAGATTATCTCGATCAGCGCGGTCGGCTCGATGCGCGAGAATATCGCGCCGCGGGATATCGTGATCCCCGACCAGATTTTCGATCGTACTAAGAGCCGCGTGAGCACGTTTTTCACCGATGGAATTGTCGCGCACATCGGCTTTGCAGAGCCGTTTTGTCAGGAGATGCGTAAAGTGCTGCACGATGTGGCGCGAGAAGTGGCTACTACCAGCGTGCATGATGGAGGAAACTTCTTGTGTATGGAGGGACCACAGTTCTCGACGAAGGCGGAGTCGCGCGTTTATCGGCAGTGGGGGATGGACATCATCGGCATGACCGCGATACCGGAGGCGAAATTGGCGCGCGAGGCGGAGATATGCTACGCGACGGTGGCAATGGTGACCGATTACGATGTGTGGCACGAAACGGAAGAGGCGGTTACGGTGGAGATGGTGCTAGGGAATTTAAAACATAACACAGAAACCGCGAAGAATATCATCAAGCAAGCGATATCGAGATTGCCAAAAACGCGTGATTGTGAGTGTACCAACGCATTACAGTTCGCGTTAATCACTCAACCAGACATGATTCCCGTTGAACAGAAGCAACGATTAGAGTTGTTGATTGGTAAATACATCAAATAGGACTTACGCAAAATCGCACTACAATTTACCGCAGAGAACGCGGAGGACGCG
>CAZSIG010000453.1:0-3745 GCA_964606195.1 uncultured Anaerolineales bacterium | reverse complement strand
AGTTGCTAACTATCTGAAATGTGGTATAATTAAGCCGACGGACGTTGAAAAGTTGACAATATCGCGGTCTTCTCTAGTGTTTTCAAAACCAAGGGAGGTGAAGAAGCCCTACAAAGATGTATGATGTTATTATTGATTAAGGTACAAGGCGAGCTTGGCAAGCTTAGGATTGTTACCAGAATTAACTTGTATACATTGAGAGGAGATAGAAAATGCGTAGTAAACTTTGGATGACATTGAAGGTTCTAGTGGTGATCGCGACCATCGGCGCGGTGGTAGCTTGCGCCGCTCCTACCCCTCAAGTTATTGAGAAAGAGGTGGTAGTGGAGAAGGTGGTTAAGGAAACCGTTGAGGTCGAGAGAGAGGTCGTTGTCGAGAAAGAGAAAGTAGCCGAGCCGGTTAATATCATACTGTGGACTAAAGAGGGCGAGGCTGATGGAGGGTTGCAATTCGTCGAGTCATTGGCGAACGAATATAGTAATCTTCATCCTCACGTCTCTTTCGAGATCGTGAATAAGGATGTCGAAGCATTGCGTGAAGATTTCCTCACCGCGGGATTGGCGGGGAGTTTACCCGACCTGCTGTGGACGGTTAGCGATCACGCGGGGCCGTTCACCGACGCGGAGTTGATCATGCCGGTGGATGACCTGTTCGCGCTGGATAAGTACGTCGGTTCCGCGCTGGCAGGAGTGGAATTGAAGGGTAGCACTTGGGGCGTGCCGGTAGCCAATGGCAACCACCTGATGCTCATTTACAACAAAGACATTATCGAAGAACCCCCGACTACTACCGACGAGTTGATTGAGATGGGGCAAGAACTATCCACCGGCGACCAATACGCGCTGGTTTACAACCAAACTGAGCCGTTCTGGCTGGTACCGTGGCTCGGTGGTTTCGGCGGCGCGGTCTTCGCCGAGGATGGAACTACCCCCACACTCGATACGCCGGCAATGGTGGCGACGTTACAGTTCTTGTATGACATTAAGTACACTACCCCCATTGTCCCGATGGAGAGCGATTACAACGGCGCGGATACCATCTTCAAAGAGGGCAAAGCCGCGATGATCATCAATGGAGACTGGTCATTAGGTGGCTATAAAGAAGCGGTGAACATCGGCGTGGCGCGTATCCCGCAGGTTAGCGGCAAGGAATGGCCGCATCCTTATACTAGCGGCGTTTACTTCATGTTCCCGGAGACGCTGGAGGGCGCCAAGTTGGAAGAGGTGAAGGGCTTTGTGGATTTCGTCACCAGCGCGAACAATCAGGCTTTGATGATCGCTAAGCTCAACCGTCTACCGGGGTTGAAGGCGGCACTGGAAGACCCGTTAATCGCCAACGACCCGGTGCTCAAGGGTTCGGCTGACCAGATGGTAGTCGGTGTACCGATGCCTACGGTCAGTGAGATGCGCTGCAACTGGGACGCGATGAAACCGGAGATGCTGTCAGTGTTAGCAGACAGCAAATCACCTGAGGACGCGGCTGCGGCTATGCAAGAGGCGGCGGAGACCTGTATCGAGGGGCTGGAGTAAGCGTATTAACTAAAAACTGATTATGACGAGGAGAGGATTATCACCTCTCCTCGTCTTATATGGAATGACCATGCACCCTCGCGGTGTTATCGTTGTTCCATTTGGCGAGGAGGAAGCAAATGAAATTTTTAACACCAGATGTCATCTTAGCCAGTCTGGGGGAAGTCGGCAGCACCGTTATCTTCATCGCCATTGCCGTCGCCGTGCTCGAAGTTTTGGTGTACTTTGTTTGGAATCCCCTGGGAAGGCTGGCGCGTAGAATTGACCAACTGCTTCAACCACTAGGGAACGCGCTGCGGCATCTAATTTCTACCGTGCTGTTGGTGGGTGTGTTGTGGTTCGCGGTGGTGATGAATAGCGTCGGTCAGACGAGCTCGCCCTGGCTATTTCTATGGCCGGTGGCGCTGCTCGCGTTCGTCGTGGGGGTGTTTGTGTCGCCCATCGCGACCACCATCTTCAGCGGCGAGTTTCGGCTGCCCTACATGCTCTTGGCACCCGCGGTGGTGGGTTTGGTTTTGTTAGTAGTTTATCCCCTTTTGTGGGAAGTCAATGTCTCCCTCACCAACCTCAGCCCCAAGCATTTTAAGTCCCCCGATTTTGTAGGTTTAACCAATTATATTGAAGTCTTCACGAAACCAGTACTGAAACAGGTATACTTCTTTCCCGTCTTTCTGCGCACGGTGCTCTGGACGGTGGTCAACGTGGTCTTTCACGTCGGCGGCGGCATGGTGCTGGCACTAATGCTCAACCGCGACCTACGTTTTAAGGGAGTTTACCGCACTATTCTAGTCCTCCCCTGGGCCATTCCACAAGTAATCGCGTGTCTTGCCTGGCGCGGTGAGTTCAACTTTGAATATGGCTTCCCTAATCTGATATTGCAACGGATTGGCTTGGAGCCGATACGGTGGCTGACTAATCCTACCCCCAATTTCATCGGTATGCTCATCGTCAACATTTGGCTGGGCATTCCGTTTATGATGGTGACGATACTTGGCGGGCTACAGAGCATCTCGGGCGAATTCTACGAAGCCGCGGAGATAGATGGCGCGTCCGGCTGGCAGCAATTTCGGTACATCACGCTGCCGCTCCTACAACCGGTGCTCACGCCGGTCATTATTCTCGGTACTATCTGGACATTCAATAACTTCAACATCCCATTCTTCATAAATCAGTACGAACTTGAGACTAGCGATATTCTAGTAACCGCGCTATTTCGTTCCGCGTTCCAATATTTTAACCTCGGTGACGCCGCAGCCTTCTCCTTCGTGCTCTTTGGCATTCTGCTGCTTTTCTCTATCTTCTACATTCGCGTCACCGGCGGCTTGAAAGGAGTGTATGACTAAAATGGCAAACGTAACTATACCTAAAGAAAGAACGGCATGGGAAAGATTTTTCAAAGCCAATCGCGGCGACAGCCCCTTCAAGCGGTTGTTGATCCACGCGGGACTGATCGCCTATTGTCTACTGTCCATCTATCCCGTCTTGCGCGTGTTTACTGTATCTATTCGCCCAGGCGATCGCTTGCTCTCCACTGATTTGTCGATCATCCCTGCCGACGCGACCTTTCAGGCTTATTTCGATGTGCTGTTTAAGGAGGAGTTTTTAGTCTGGGTATGGAATAGCATAGTCATTACCGGCGCGACCGCGACCATTGGCGTAATTCTGGCGGCAACCTCTGCCTACGCCTTTTCGCGGTGGAAGTTCCCCGGACGCGCCCCTGGATTGGTCTTCTTGCTTTCCACACAGATGATTCCCGGCGTGATGCTCATGGTGCCGATATTCATTTTGGCTTCTAAACTTGGACTTACTCAAACCTATCGCGGTCTAATCATCGCCTACTCGGTCACCTCCGTGCCATTTTCAGTTTGGGTGCTCAAAGGATATTACGACACTATCCCTAAAGATCTGGAAGATGCCGCGCTCATCGACGGCGCGACGCGCATGGAAGCCTTTTGGCGCATCATTCTGCCCCTCTCCTCCCCCGCGCTGGCGATCATCTTTCTGTTCAATTTCATGGCGGCGTGGTCGGACTACCTGTTCGCCCGCGTGATGATCTCGAATGCGAAGGGGCTGTGGCCTTGGACACTCGGTTTGTACGATTTTGCTGGACAGTACCAAACGCTTTGGGCCTACTTCTCAGCGGCATCGATCCTCGTGATGATCCCCGTCGTCGCGCTCTTCCTCTATTCCTCCAAGTGGCTCATCTCCGGGCTGAC
>CAZSIG010000452.1:0-3766 GCA_964606195.1 uncultured Anaerolineales bacterium | reverse complement strand
CCGCGTCCCCTGCGCTCTCTGCGGTTAGTTATAGTGCGGTTTTGCGTAAGTCCTAAGTGATAGAGGTGCAAGTGATGTCCTCAATAAGTATAACTTTGAATTTGCCAGAGCCTATTTATCAAAATCTACAACAGTTAGTCGCGGAAGGGAAATACTCTTCCTTCGGAGATGTAGTACGCGCTGGATTGGAAGCTCTATCAGAACGAGAAAAAGATGTCAAAGAACGCGCCGCCCGTTTTCAGAGAGTATTGAGTATAGCCGAACGCAACCATGATATTCCACAAGCGGAGATCGAAGCTGACATCGCGCAAGCCATTGACGCGGTACGAGGAATGGGATAATGCGCGTTGTGCTTGACACTAACGTCATCGTTAGCGGTGTAATTTCACCGCGTAGCTATCCTCATCAAATATTGCGCTACTGGTCACAAGGGAAATTCATCGTAGTTGCTTCCGAAGCGATTATAGCCGAGGTTATACGTGTATTGCGCTATCCTCGTATCCAAGAGCGTTATCATCTGACTGAAGAAGATATTAAAGCAGTGATAAACCTTTTCGCCAATAATAGTCAGATAGTGGAAGGTTTATACGAAGTACAAACGAGCCGCGATCCAGATGATAACATGTTTTTGGCTTGCGCGCTAGAAGGTGGTGTTGATTATGTGGTCAGTGGAGATCCTCATCTACGCGAGATCAAACAATATCACAGTATCCAAATCATTAGCTCACAACAGTTAGTGAAAATGTTATCTACACATTAAACTTAAAATGTATCACATCCCCATCTTGCACCGCGTAATCTTTCCCCTCCAAGCGCATCTTCCCCTGCTCGCGCGCGTGGTGAAAATCGCCCGCCGCTGCCAAATCGTCATAATGCACCACTTCGGCGCGAATGAAGCCGCGCTCCATGTCGGTGTGAATCTTCCCCGCCGCTTTCACCGCGGGCGTGCCCCGCTTCAGCGTCCAGGCGCGCACCTCGTGCCCGCCGGTGGTGGTGAAAAAGGTAATCAAATCGAGCAGTTTGTAGCCCGCGTGTATCAATCGCGACAACCCATCGGCGGACAAGCCGAACGTGGCGCGGTATTCCTCTGCTTCATCAGGCTCCCATTCCGCCAGCCCCGCCTCCAACTCCGCGCATAGGACGACCACCGCGGACTCGTCCACCACCTCTTTCATTCGCGCCGCCAGCGCGCCCCCTTCGGGCAGGTCATCTTCGCCGACGTTGGCGAGGTACATGACCGGCTTCGCGGTGAGCAGGTGCATTTCGTAGAACCATTCCTGTTCTTTATCTCCGTGCAACGAAAAATCTCGCGCCATTCGCCCCGCGCCGAGATGCGTCTGGAGCCGCTCGAAAAATTCTACTTCAGCGCGCGCCTCTTTCTCCGCTTTCGCCGCGCCGCGCGCTTTCTCCAATCGTCTCTCTACGGAAGCCAAATCTGCCAGCGAGAGTTCT
The DNA here is from genome assembly GCA_964606195.1 of uncultured Anaerolineales bacterium. Taxonomy (GTDB): domain Bacteria; phylum Chloroflexota; class Anaerolineae; order CAZSIG01; family CAZSIG01; genus CAZSIG01. The sequence continues at coordinate 2,314 of CAZSIG010000452.1, read as the reverse complement.
AGATTCAGCGTCTCCAAATCCGCGACGGGGTCGAGCTGCGCGGCAACGTGCGCGATGTTCTCATCCTCAAAACATCTCAATACCATTAACACCGCGTCCACGTTGTGGATATGCCCCAGAAACTGATTTCCCAGCCCTTCGCCCTGATGCGCGCCCTTGACCAGCCCCGCGATGTCCACGAACTCAATCGTGGTGGGGATGACCTTCTCCGGCTGCACGATGCGGGCGATGTCGTCGAGCCGCGCATCGGGCACGGTGACGACGCCGACGTTCGGTTCGATGGTGGTGAAGGGATAACTCGCCACCGCCGCGCCGGCGCGCGTCAGGGCGTTGAATAACGTGGATTTGCCCGCGTTGGGCAAGCCGACAATGCCGATTTGTAGGGACATGGGTACCTCCTGTTACGTGAAACGTGATACGTGATACGTGATACGGATCGCGCACTTTGTGCGCGGTCTTTGTTTTGTTCATTTGCTGATTTGTGGATTTGCAAGAATTAGTTCCTCCCGCCGCTTACGATACGCCACGATGGGGCGGTCGCCCTGTATCAACATCTCGCCCATCCGCAGCGCGGACTTTTTCGGCTGCTGCGTGAGCACGACGCGTTTGTCCTCCCACGCGATGCGCATACTCGCCAACACCGAAATCCAACTAATCAGCTTGCCCAGCACCGGCGCGGTCATAAAGTTCTGGTAGAACCGGAGATAGAGCAGCGTGTTCTCCTCGTCAATCGGCGCGAAGGCGATGACGATGCGCACCTCGTCGCTGATGCGGTTTTGCCAGATGTGCGGAAAGCGAAACTCTAGCCGAAAGGGACCATGCGGCGGCGGAATCTCCTCCGGTTTACGCGGCGGTGCGCCGTCGTCCACGCGGTTGTAGACGTAGACGTGCATGACATCAGCGTTCACCCACTCCACCACGGGGCCATCGACTACCATTCGCCCACCGCGCCCGATACTGTTTTTATGCACGAAGGGCAAGTGTACCACATCTAGCTGATTTTCGATAGCGCGAGAGTAATGCACGCGCCAATGGTCGCGGTAGGTGGCGTAGACGAAATCGCCCAAATCATCGAAGAAGGGCAGCGGCGGCAAGTCATCTCGCGCCGCACCCCACCAGACCCAGATGAACCCGTGCGCCTCGCGCGTCGGATAGGCGCGAACGCGAAATCGCTCCGGCACCGGCGCGGCGGCGCCCTTCGCGGGGATGACGCGGCACTGCCCCGTGCTGTCGTACTGAAAGCCGTGAAACGGGCAGGCGACGTGATCGCCCTGAATTTGCCCCGCGCTCAACGCCGCGCCGCGATGGGCGCAGATGTCGCTGGCACAGGCGACTTCGCCGCGCGCGGTGCGCCAGAAGACCAGCTTCTCGCCCAGCCGCGTCACGCCGACCGGCTTGCCGCGTTTCACTTCGCTCGATTCTAACACTGCGTACCATTGATTGGGTATCATATTAGCCTCCAATTTCCAACGCGGTTTTCGGCATGGTGTTAATCAGGGCACGTAACACCGCGTTGACTGCCTCCGAAGTGGTAAAGACCTCCGCGACGTCAGACTCAAGGACTACCACAAGTTCGCCGTCAGCGACTTTAGCCGCGAAGCGGTTAGGGCGCGCCTTGCGGTAATCGAAGTTGTACTCTGGGAGCAGTTCATCTGGCGTGCTGTCATAAGTATCTGTCATTGATATGTTGCTCATAATCTCTGCGCTCCTTTTTAGTTGCCAAACGCGCGCTGAAAATCCGAATAATTCCTGCGCGTTCGGTAAAACAGACCAATAAAAGGCGATTCCGTGTGGAATGGCCGATAATTATTTCGCGGTCCTCGGTTATGGAATGTAGTTCATCATCAAAAATCAGTGCCAGTGGATTGCTAAATACTGTTTCAGCTTCTCTAAAACTGACGCGATGCTTCTTAATGTTAGTGGCTGCTTTTTGGTTATCCCAAGCAAATTTTAGATTCAAGAGCTATTCCCCATCGTTATTCGCGCTTATCCCCGCCCGCACGAGGCGGGCGGCAAATAGTGTTGCCGATTTACCAATTTGCTAATTTATAGATTTGTAGATTTGCCCATCTTACCCTGCCTGCCTGTCCGCGCCTGCCAGCAAATTAGCCACCGTTAAATCCTCATCCAATTCAGCCCAATGCAGGCTTATTCCCCCACCGCCGATTTCGTACTTTTTGCGCTGTTTGGGCGTAGCCGCGTAGAGCAAGGGAAACCAGATGAGCGGCGCGCTGATAATGCGCCCATCGGTCAGATAGACGTGCATCATCTCCGCATCAAATTTCACCTGCTGCGCCAGCGCGGTCGTGGGCAC
>CAZSIG010000451.1:0-3771 GCA_964606195.1 uncultured Anaerolineales bacterium | reverse complement strand
GCTTTCCAATCGCCCTGTAACAGATAGACATTGCTAGTGTAAACCGCGCCGCGCGAATTCCCTAAACTGATAATCTTCATCGACTCCAAACATTGACAAAGCACTACGATAAACTAACCACTAAGGGCACTAAGAGCACTAAGCCCTTTTCCGTTCAATAATTTCCATACACGATCAAAAGCCATCATTCGAAGCAGGAATAGGGTAGTAGGGCAGGTTTCTATACCTGCCGTTTTTACCGATGATCTGGAACGGCGGCTAAGGCTTCGCGCAGCCGCCCTACGCGGGTATAAAGCAACAAAATCAGTTAAAATCTGTGTCAATCAGTGTCCAATTGACCGCGACGGGAGTCATTCATAACACCTTCTGAAATATCTGTCCCGCGTTAGTCACGCTGCGAAACAGGTGCGCGGTCTCCGGCGGCAGTTTCTGCGTCTGCTCGGTGACGAAATAGCCATCTCGCGCCAGCGCGCCATGAAACATCTTGATTACCTCAACCCGCTGCTCTGGCTTAAAGTGGAGTAAGACATTTTTACACACAATCAAGCCGAACTCTTCCCTGATAGGTTGCAGCGATAGAAGATCGTGTCTGTAAAATTCGACCGCTTTTCTGATCTCCTCAGCAACCTGAAAACAGCCATTTTCGTTGGCAGGAACGAAATATTTGCGTTTGATCTCTGTAGGGATACGCTTAACCTTATCCTTCGGATAGACTCCGCGCGCGATAATCTCACCAAAGTTGTTGCCCTCGTCGATGTCGGTGGCATATATGCGCACATTTCTGAACAAAAAATGAGTCATGCTCTCGCGCACGATGATCGCAAGGGAGTAAGGTTCCGGTCCCATGGCGCACCCCGCGTCCCAGATGTTGATATAGCGCCGCGTGCGGAGACTAGGCACCACGTGCCGCGCGATCAACTCTAAAGTTTGCCGATCTCGAAAAAAATAAGTAAAAGCCATAGGTCTGATGCGTGAAACGTGAAACGTGAAGCGTGAAACGTGAACAAGGTAAGTAGATTACGCAATACGTTTTACGTCTCACGTTTCACTTCTTCACTATACAATCTCCTCGTGAATGACCAGTTTCTCGTCCGCCAGCAACGCGGGCAGGTCTAGGACTACCAGCATCGGCTCCTCTTTCGCGTTGAGGGCGGCATCTTCCTTCCCCGCCATCTCGATGTTATACGTCGCGACGCCGCGCACATACTCCGAGCGAATCCCTCTGACCGTATCCGCCGCGTCCTGTATCTGGCTGGCGGGAATCACATCCACCGTCAGCACGTTGTCGACCAACAGCGCGACTTCCATGTCCGCGGTCTCCACGATGACCAAATAGGGCGTCTGGGCTTGCTCCGCGCCGTCACCATTATCGCGACTTAACCCGAAAAAGCGCGTCAGGTCGATAACCGAATAGATGCGCCCGCGCAGATTGACCACGCCAGAAACCCACTCGGGAACTCGCGGTACGCTGGTGATCTGCTTCAACGGTCTGATGTCAAAGACGTAATGCACATCCAAGCCGTATACTTCGCATCCTAGTTCCACCAATGCCAACTCGATCAGCTCATCGGTTTCCTCATCTTCAGCCTTCTCTGCCAGGCGCGCCGCGCGCCGCGCCCATATCTGCCGCCACGTCTCTGGTATAGTTTCGCGCTCCTGTTCCCAATCCCAATCTTCCGCGTCCGTTTCCAAAACCTGTTCCTGAGCTTTTAAGTTTTCGCTTTCGTTCATTAGTTCACTCCTCGATTTAATTTCGGTGCAAAGCTCGCTTTGCACTCCAATACTGTCGCGCCCTTGCTGTCTAACTGTTATGTTCGGTCTACGATGAGCGTATTTTAATTTCGCTCTAAGCCCCCGTCGCGGGGGCGGCTACGGCAAAAGCCGCGTCCTATGCCCTAACGCCCCTGCGAACGGGGGCGGAGAGCCAGGTAGGGTGTAATTAAGTCGCTTTCATAGGGTGTACATGGTGTACATAATACTTAGACCCCCAGGGCTGCCGCGTTATTTATAGTGCGTTTACTTGAATGATATAGTCAGACTACTCAAGCTGCCTCCACAGATTCTGGTGGCAAGCTCTCAAGTACCTGCGCTAAATCTTGCGCCTGGTGTGACGAAAAGATTTGCTCGACATCCAGCAACAACACCACGCCATTCGCGGTATGAATCAATCCCCGCAAAATCGGAGAATCCCCCAACCCTTCCGGTAAAATCTCCTCGGTATGGGCAACGCGTTCCGTCGCTATATTGAGCACATCCATCACCTCATCAACTAGCATACCGACTATGCGATCGTTCGATGAGATCAGAATGATTGGCGTGTGTAACTCCAGAGATTTTTCCGACAATCCCAGATGCCGCCGCAAATCGACTACTGGCACCGCCTCACCGCGCACATTGATGACCCCCTTAACCACCGGGTTGACTTGCGGGATGGGAGTGATCGTGACCATCTCAATTATTTGCACAATCGGCTCGACAGGAAACGCGTAGGTCTGTTGATCCAACTTAAACGAAACGTAATTCTGATGTCCGTTCGGATTAACCAAATCATTCAGTGTAGATTCTCGCTTCATATTCTTCGTGTTCATAGTCCGTCCCTCCAATATAACCATAATTCCCATAGAGGAAAATTACTATCATTTACAGTTGTCAATTATTCATAACGAATAACGCACTATCACGAGCATTTGCGGTTACCTTTTCTGCCGGACAGCCAGCCTCCACCGCGTCGGGCAATAACTCCTTTAGCACAGGTATAAACTCCTTTTGCATCATGCGTTTGGGAACATAAGCACAAGCTCCCGCCGCCAAAGCATCGGCGCGATGTACATCATCCTCGTGTATAGTTAGGATCACTATCTCTACCGAAGGCAGCATCGCTTTAATGCGCTTAGTGACTTCAATGCCGTTCATCTTCGGCAGATTGATATCCACGATTGCCACGCGCGGCGGGTGAGTCTCAACTGCCGAGATCCCCTCCTCAGCCGTCGCGGTTCCAACAATTTGATATTGCGGAAACACCATCTCCAGCCATTCGCGCAGCAGCTTGCGCATCGCCTCATGATCCTCAATGATTAAAATCGTTCCTAACATCGAATCCCCCTAATAAAGGCATTCTAAAATCGCATTTATACAGCTACCTGACACTTTCAAATTACCCCTTCGGACCGCGCCGCTGTTCGCCGAGTGAACTCGGCGCGGCTACCGGAACATAACGCGCTTCAGCGCGTTTCTTATAGCAACCGTGAGTTCACTCACGGGGGGGGCGGCGCGAGACAGCGAACTGTCAGGTAGCTAGTCGCATTTATACAATTACCCTTATTCTAACAGAAACCGCGCCGTTTGTCTGTCACCTGAAGTAAACAATTTGTCCCCCAAAGGTGGACAATTTTGCGGTAAAAGGTTGATTCCGTTATAGAACGCGAATTTTACCGCCGGGGGTGCGGTAGGGTTTTCTCAAAGTACAAACCGCGTGCTCAAAACCTCTAGTAAACTCCAACTCGAGATGTCATGCCGAGCGTAGCGAAGCATCTCGTCTTCGCTATAAGTATTACCTGTTGCTTAGCATGAACAAAATTAACAGACAAACGAGACCCTGCGCGTAGTTTATCCTCGCACGGGGGCTCAGGGTGACATATAACAGTACTTACGCAGACCATGTAGTGATTAACCGCAGAGAACGCTGCGGACGCGGAGAAGATTAAGAAACGCGTTTCTTAACGGTCATACGCGGTCAAAAAACACTCAGCAAATTCATATTCACCGCGCGAC
>CAZSIG010000450.1:0-3774 GCA_964606195.1 uncultured Anaerolineales bacterium | reverse complement strand
CGCGCCGCGCGCCCCTCACCCTAACCCTCTCCCCTGCGGGGAGAGGGAATCAGTCGCCCCTCTCCCTGACAGGGAGCACTCCTTCGAGTAGGCTGCGCGCAGGGGCCGGGGGTGAGGGTGATTTTCGTCCATTGATGGGGCGCGGTGCTCATGGTAATTACTCAAGTCACTCTGATCACTACAATCGTCATATCGTCGTGCTGCTCCGCGTCGCGGACAAACTCGCGCACATCTTGCAGTATCCACTCGATCACCGCGGGCGCGCTGATTATGTCGCCGGATTCCTTCGAGTTCGCGAATGGTACAGGCAGGTTGTTCACGCGCGCCAATAATCGCTCAAACCCGTATATCTTCGCGTCTTCGTTCATCGCTTCCACGATGCCATCACTACAAAAGATAAAGAGATCACCTTGCTCGAAATCGAGAGAGCGTTTCATATACCGCGCCTCTGTGATCATCCCTAGCGGCAGCCCCCCAATCTCTATAAATTCACAATTATTGGCGCGGAGCAGCAGCGGCGCGATGAAACCGGCGTTTGCAGTGTGCACGACATTCTCATAAGTATCGAAGACCGCGATGCAACACGCCGAATTCAGTTTACTTCGCTGCCCGTGCGGCGTGAGCACCTCGTTCACCTGCACCAGCAACTCGTCGGGCGCGGTGGCTTCCAGCATCACCGCGTCGAGCGTGCCCGTCGTCACCGCCATCATCAGCGCGGCGGGCATTCCCTTGCCCGAAACGTCGCCCACCGCCACGCCGAACTTATCGTCGGCGAGAGGATAATACTGGAAAAAGTCACCGCCGACGTTCTTCGCGGGTAGCGAGTAGCCAGCAACCTCGAACGGTGGCACATCGGGCGCGGCGGCGGGTAGCAGACTCATCTGGGTGCGCCGCGCAATCTCCAACTCCTGTTCGATTTGCGAGATTTCCTTCTCGTACAACCGCGCGTTCTCCACCGCGATCGCGACCTGCGTCGCGAAGGCATTCACTAGAGGAACAACAGCCTCGTGGTATACATTTCTCTCGTACGTCTTGATGCTCAATACTCCGACGACTTGTTCCTTCACAATCAACGGCGCGCCCAACCACGAGCCGACCGGGGCACTGGATGCCGCGACCCACCGCTCATCGTTGGTAGTATCGCTGATGATCAACGGCTCGCCGGTGGTCACGACGTGGTACATAGTGAAGAATTTATCAATAGGTATGGGGTCTCTCTTAGACACTGAACCACAGCGGGCGCGCAGGTAAAGCATATTTTCCTTACGCCACCAGACTGTCGCGCCGTCGTAGGGCAATACCTTGTTCAGTTCCTCAAGAAGTCGATTCAGCACTTCATCCAGATTCAACGTGCTGCCGACGACGATAGATACCTCGCGCAAAGTGTCTGCCAAACGCCGCGCCTCTTGTTCATGTTCATAAGCCTGCGCGTTCGCTACCGCGCTGGCGATCTGCGTGCTGACGATGCGGCATAAGTCTAGGTCTTCCGGCGCCCAATAGCGCGTTCTGTCCATGACATCTAAGCCGATAGAGCCAATTGTATTTCCCTTCACTATCAGCGGCGCGAGCAAGAGCGAATTTATGCCCATCTCCAACAGAACTTCACGCGAACTTCCCATTCGATCATCCTCTTCCAACCGATCCACCGCGACCGGCTGTTGGGTTTCAATTAACTCCCTCACCGCGGGGTAATTCAAATCGAGTTCCAGCGATAGCCAATCGGACTCGGGATATTCCGCCATCAATTTGCCCTTTTTCTTATCTTGGTCAAAGAGCAGTATACCGCAATGAGTTACGTTGAATAGGCTAACTAACTCTCGCGTAGTCATCTTCAAGACCTGTTCCAGATTCAAAGTGGCTGAGATCGCAGAGGATAATTTCTGTGCCTGCGCCAATGCCGCGGCGCGGTCGCTCTGTATCTCGTACAATCGCGCGTTGTCCACCGCGACGGAGACTTGATGCGTGAAGGGCATAATCAATTCCAAATCGGGGGGACCGTAGCGATGTGATTCGTGATGCCCGATGCTGAGTATGCCGATGACCTTGTCTCGCGCCACCAGCGGCGCGCCGATCCAGGAGCGGGGCAGGAGTTGGCCAATGCGCGAGGCGGGGAAGAAGTCGCGCGGTTTTCGGCGCATATCGCGCACTAACATTGCCTGTTTTCCTTCTAACAGGGCGCGAGTAGCGGTGTCGTCCGTTAGCGGGAGACTAGCGTGCAGTAAGAGCGGATCGGTATGAGCGCGTACCTTCAGGCGTCCTTCTTCTAATAATAAAACGCCGCTCGTAGTGAATTCTATCACAGTGTCCAACTGTTCGAGGATTAGGGCTAATACTTCGTCTAGCTGTAATGTTGAGCTGACTATCTCCGCGACGGTGTTTATGGTGGTATCCAGAAAACGATAGCGCACGATGGCTAGTCCTATCGTCGCGCTCAGGGCTAGGGGTAGCAAAAAGTCGAGCCAGATGATGTTCGCTCTTCCAATTTCAGCCGCGACTACCTTAGCGCCAGATAACGTAAAATATATACCAAACCCAAATAATAATATCAACATCTGCTGCCGTTGGCGCGCGGCAGATCGCGAGACGCGGTGATAGTTTTCCCATAACACGAGTAATATCAACGCGATGGCAATCGATTGAACGATGCCCAACCAGATACCGGAGCCTTCACCCAGAGAAATGGCATACGTAAAATCACTCATCTTGATGACATTCAAATCTGTGAAAAGCATCACCAGTATGGTAAAGTCTATCAACACCGCGTAGATAGCAAGAATCTGCCACCGTCCCCAATTCGCCCATTGGGTAAGACTGATGATGATGCCACCGCGGCGTCCCGCCCTCGCGCGACGTAGGTACATAACGACCAGCAGGGCAGTTAAAACGTTGAGCCCGTAATGAAACTGGAGCCACCAATGGCTGTAGAATTCTAGAGTGCCCAAGAGCGAGGAAAGCATCAGCGTAAGGAGCGCGCCTGTCCCGGCGAGCTGCCAGAAATAATCGCGCGGTACATCACGCGGTCGAAGTAGTATCACAACAAGTCCATATATCACCCACGGAAGCACTACACTTTGCAGTAACGCGGCAGAGCCAGCTGAGCCGATGAAGGCTATGGCCACCGCGTCGAACAGAACTAGCCCGAAGAACAGCCCGCTCTGAAAGGTGCGTAACGAGAGGCGCGTTCGCTTGGGGTAGGTCAGGGCAAAGTGTATCGTAGCTGCTAGGGAGAAGGATAGGGCGAGCAAATCCGCGTAAGCCGCGTAATAGGCTAAGGATGTGTTTTCGCGCTGGATGGCTACAATGCTGAGTATGTCAGCGGTGCGCGGTAGGATTAGTATCGCGGCGAAGAGTTGATTGGCGCGGCGAAACGGAGCTAACAACAGAATGTAGCCCCCCATCAATAGGCTAAGGCCGATAACTGCAAGCGCGAGAAAATGTCCGGTCATAGCTGCCTCTCTTTTCTCAAATGAAAAACGTGAGACGCGAAACGCGAGATGTGATACATGGTGGTATTATACAACCTAAGTGCAATGACTGCAATATTATTAGGAGTATTTGGGATTTTGAGTGGTTACGAGGAAGAATCTGCCACTAATTTCACGAATTTTCACTAATTTTCCGCTTATTCGTGCCAATTAGGGCAATTAGTGGCAAAAGAGTTTATATCGATTTGTTGACGCGTAGCTAATGGCGCGGTCAAATAAATCTATATAATGTCTATTAACTAGGCTGGTCAATAGACTTGTTCCCAAATAAGTTTTGGGACGGGAAAGC
>CAZSIG010000449.1:0-3798 GCA_964606195.1 uncultured Anaerolineales bacterium | reverse complement strand
AGAAAATCTTACGTGACGAAGATTGTCAATCAAGTCGCGGCAATTCGCGATGTGATGAAGTTAAAACAGTGGACTTTTCATGCTGGCGATTGGCGCGATTGCCTTCAAGACATTCGAAAAGATGATTTTATCTACCTCGACCCGCCTTATATTGGGAGACATGCAGACTACTATTCGCAATGGACGGATGATGATGCGGCGGAACTAGCCGAAGTAGTACAGTCTCTTCCTTGTGCCTTTGCGTTATCCATGTGGAAACAGAACAAATACCGCGTCAATCCCCATATTGATGAACATTGGCGCGGGACAGTTCTCAGAACCATGAATCATTTTTATCACGTAGGTTCAACTGAGGAATTGCGGAATTCTATGGAAGAGGCATTGCTAATTAAACCCGGCTATGAAACTCCCATCACTGAGATGATGATATCCACAGAACCCGAACAACTACGTTTGGCGCTAGAAAAGAGAAATGTGTATAGGGCAAACCGCGCCACAGAGGTATAAGCTGGGGCAGCGGAGTCATGTTAGGAGCATAAGTAATGTCCGAGCAGCTCTACGAAATCATTTGGCGCGTCAAGTGCTGTGAATTTGAATTCTTAAAAACAGAACTAAAAGTTTTCAATGAAGAATCAGAAGCAAAATCATACGCGGTGCAGGAACAAACCAAACTCAACGGTAATATGACATCTGGTGAAAAATCTTGGAATGGGTACTGTTACGAATTTTGGTATACTCGTCCGGTATTTGAAATAGACGGCTATTCTGTCATCATTGAAGGCAAGAAAGTGCCGCAAACAACGTGAAAGATGTCGTTTAATGAACCCAATCTCCCTTCACGACAAACGCGAAATTGAATCATACCTCCGCCGCGACACCTTCCTCCACCTCTACGAAATCGGAGACCTGGACGATTTCTTCTGGAATTACACCACCTGGTACGCGTTCAAAGAGGCACAAATCGACCAATTGGTACTAATCTATACCGGCACCGCGCTGCCCGTCCTATTGGGGCTTACCACGGGGGCTACCGACACTTTACATGAATTGCTGCGCGCGATGCTTTCCATTCTACCCAAACGATTATACTGTCACCTGAGCGGTGACGCGGTGGCGGCTTTAGCTGATGACTACCGCGTACAATCGCACGGCGCGCATTACAAAATGGGACTGACGGATAGTTCGCGGTTGAATCTCTTTGACACGTCAAGCGTCATTCAGCTATCAACGTCCGATTTGCCCGAATTGGAGGAGCTATACCGCGAGAGCTATCCCGATAATGCCTTTGACGCGCGTATGTTGGAAACCGGTTGTTACTTTGGCGTTCGACGCGGTGGAGAACTCGTCAGTGCGGCGGGCATTCACGTTTACTCCCCACATTACAAAGTAGCCGCGTTGGGCAACGTCACGACTCGCCCCACCTATCGCGGTCGAGGATTGGGAACGACCGTCTGCGCGAAACTGTGCCAATATCTGCTACAAACGGTTGACCACATTGGCTTGAATGTCAAGGCGGATAACGCGGGCGCGATAGCCTGTTACAAAAAATTAGGCTTTACGCATGTCGCGAACTATGAAGAGTATTTGCTGGAGGCACAGTAGCCGCCGCGAATTCTAATGAGATTCTAACATTTTTCTAATAATTCTCTAATATAGCCACACTATACTTCCTTGAGTAGGGAGTATATCTTCTGCCTACAAAAACTAAAACGAGGTGAACTATGCCTATCTACGAGTACGAATGTGATACCTGCAACACCCAATTTGAAAAGATGCAAAAGCTGAGCGACAAAACAGTGCCGCGCTGTCCCAACGGACATAAAACGGTGCGCCGCGTCATATCTTCCCCTTTGGTTGTATTCAAGGGACCAGGTTTTTACGTGACGGATAACGGCAAAAGCAGTAGCAAGAGCTAAAAATTCGTGTAGGTAATCTGTCCTTTTACAAATAGTTTTCAGGAGCACAAAGCACAATGATGTACTTGACCCATCCTTGTTCTTTGTGCTCTTTGTTTATAGCGCGTAGACCGTACACAAACAACGTTATAATTAACCGCAGAGAGCACAGAGAACGCGGAGAAGAGCAAGAGAAAACTCTTTTTTCACCGACATATGTAGTCATAAAAGTTCTTTAAGGCTCATATTCGCTGCTTGATAAGAGATTATTCAGAAAACTCCGCGCTCTCCGCGTGCTCTGCGGTAAGATTATTGTGAATTCGTATAAGTCCGGGTAAAGATATTATGATAGAAACTAACGGTTTAACCAAATATTATGGAGACCGCGCAGCGATAAAAGATGTCAGCTTTCGAGTCGCGCGGGGCGAAGTTCTGGGATTTCTAGGGCCAAACGGCGCGGGCAAAACGACTACTATGCGCATTCTGACCAGCTTCATGCCCGCCAGCGAGGGCACCGCCCGCGTCGCGGGATACGATGTGTTTCAAGATTCGCTGGAAGTGCGCCGCCGCATCGGCTATCTGCCCGAAACCGTACCGCTGTATACCGACATGACCGCGCGCGGCTACCTCGACTACGTCGCCAGCCTGCGCGATGTGCCCAATCGCCAAAACCGCGTGGCTGAGGTGATGGATAGATGTGGTGTCACCGACCGCGCTGATATGCTCATCGCCAAACTATCCAAAGGTTATAAACAGCGCGTCGGCATCGCGCAGGCTCTCGTCCATGACCCCGAAGTGCTGATTTTGGACGAGCCGACCATCGGGTTAGACCCGCGCCAGATTGTCGAGGTGCGCGAACTAATCAAAGAGTTGGGGGAAACCCGCACCGTCATCCTCAGCACGCATATTTTGTCCGAAGTGAGCCAAATCTGCGAGCGCGTCATCATCATCAACGAGGGGCACATCGTCGCCAGCGATACACCGGAGAACCTGACCGCGATGTTAGAGGGTGCCAGCCGTATTCATCTGCGCGTCGCGGACCCCGCCGATGATATTCCTGAGATGTTAGCGCGTCTCGAAGGGGTATCGAGCGTAATTCCCACCGCGAAGGGGGCGTACGATTTGCAATGCACCAAAGAGACGGAGCTGCGCCCCGCAATCGCGGAGTTGGTTGTTCGCAACGGTTGGGGTTTGCTGGAGATGCGCGCGGTGGAGATGAGTCTGGAAGAAATATTTATGAAATTGACGACAGAATAGATAAGGTTTTCTCAAAGTGTCATGCTGAGCGTAGCGAAGCATCTCGTTAATAGGGCTTTCTCAAAGTACCAACCGCGCGGTAAAAACCTCCCGCAGGTTGGGATACCAGAGCTTTGCTCCCGCGCGGTTACGGCTGTAGAACGATACATTTGGTCCGGAAAATCAAACCTGCGGGAGGTTTGGGCAGCGCGGTTTATACTTTGAGAAATCTTACTCCTAGCCCCCGCCCCCGGGGGCGTTTGGGAATAGGGCGACGCTTTTGTGCCCGACGCCCCCGCGCCGGGGGCTTAGAGCGAAATTAAAGTTGTTCCATATAGTCTGCACATAACAGTTAGACACCCAAGGGCGTATACTGGTTGTAGAGCTATTCCTTTAAGAAAGCTCCGCGTCCTCCGCGCTCTCGGCGGTTAAATTATTGTGAATTTGCGTAAACCCTATCATGATAATTAGGGCGTTATCCCCATAACGCCACTCAATGGAGGAGAAAGATGAACATAGTATTTTTATCACCGCACTTCCCGCCAAACTTTTATAATTTCTGTGTCAGGTTGCGCGAACTAGGAGCGAACGTCTTGGGCATCGCGGATGCCCCCTACGAACATTTGCGCCCCGAACTCCGCGGCGTGCTCACAGAGTATTACCGCGT
>CAZSIG010000448.1:0-3815 GCA_964606195.1 uncultured Anaerolineales bacterium | reverse complement strand
TCTCCGCAGCACGCTTTAGCGTGCTTTTGATGGCAGCCCCCGAATTCATTCGGGGATTATTCGGGGGATTCGAGGGACTTTTCTCCTATTTGCATCAATGAAACAAGTGTGATATGCTTTGAGGTTACGATTTATCCGATTATCTTAAACGCAGTGGCGCGGAGACAACCCAGAAAAACTCTGTGGACTCTGTGTCTCTGTGGTTTTACTATTTAATCAGAGGTGTAAAAAATGACTCGAATAGGAATTCCGCGTGCCCTATTTTTCCTCCAACATTACCCGATGTGGCACACCTTTTTTGCCGAATTGGGCGCAGAGACGGTTGTTTCGCCGCCCACTAACTTGAGCATTATGAGCGCGGGGGCGAACACCGTCGCGGATGTGAGTTGCCTGCCGATTAAAGTTTATGCCGGGCATGTCGCGTGGCTGCGCGACCAGGGCAACGTCGACGCGGTGTTTATCCCCGCGATTCGGAGCGTGGAGAAGGACGCCTTCCACTGCTCTAAATTTCAGGGTCTGCCCGACTTAATCAAAGCGACTGTGCCCGACTGCCCACCGCTGATCGACATCGAAATCGACGTGCATCGGCGCAAGATTTCGCCCTCTAAGGCATTTCACCGCTTGGGTTTTCAGTTCACCTGGAATCCGCTGAAGGTGAACCGCGCCTGGGAGCGCGCCTGTGAAATAGATGAGGCTTATCGCGCCCTGATGGTCGAGAAAAAATTGACCTACACCGAGGCGCTGGCACAATTGTTGCCCGATGTATCCGCCCAAAAACAGCCTAGTAGCAAAGTCGCGCCGCGCCGCGATACTCCCCTGACCCTCGCGCTCGTTGGGCATCCTTATTGCCTGTACGATAATTACATCAATCACGAACTAGTGACGCGCCTGCGCGATATGGGCATCAAAATAGTGACCAGCGAGATGCTGTCGGCAGCGGAGACGCGCGCGGGAATTGCGTATACCACCGGACAAAAGCGGTGGTTCTACGAGGATTGGATGTCGGGCGCGGCGGGGCATTATCTCTACGACGCCGATGTAGATGGCATCATCGCGGTGCTGGCGTTCAGTTGCGGTCCCGACTCGGCGATGGTCGAGACGATTACGCGCCGCGCCAAGAGTTTGCAGCGCCCGTTTATGAGTCTGGTGATCGATGAGCACGGCAGCGCGGCGGGGATGGTCACGCGGCTAGAGGCGTTCGTGGATATGGTCACGCGGCAGAAGCGGCAGGGCAAATTGATACAACCGCCGCGCCAGCCGGAAGTCGCGCCGCCGACGGTCTTACATCTCACCAATAAGCCGCGCTTGGGTTTCCCGCGCATGGGCACGGTCGAGGTGCCGCTCAAGGCGATCTTCAAGAGCATCGGCGCGGAGATTGAGTTGGGTCCGCCGCTCAGCAGCCGCACGGTCTCGCTGGGGGCGCGGTATTCGCCGGAGTTCATTTGCACGCCGTATAAATACATCTTGGGCAACTTGATTGAGATGGCGGAAGCGGGCGCGAATACGCTGTTGTACATCGACGGCGCGGAGCTGTGCCGCATGAGTTGTTACACGCAGTTGTGGCGCGATGTGCTGCGAGATTTGGGGTATAAAGTCGAGGTGGTGACTACCGCGATATTCGAGGATGGCGGCGTCTTCGCGCTGCCGAAATTCCTGCGGCAGTTCGCGCCGCAAGCGACGTTGGCTGAAATCTTGCACGCCATTCGGCTGGGCTTGGCGAAGGTGAACATTCTGGACGACATCGAGCGGCAGGTGCAGCGCGTGCGGGCGCGCGAGGTGGACAAGGGCGACGTGGATAAAATTTGGCAAGAGGCGATTAGACGCGTGGATGACGCGATGGATTTGGGTAAAGTTAAGAACGTCAAACAGGATGTATTACAAAAAATAGACCGCGTGCGTATCGACCCGACGTTCGCGCCAGTGCGCATCGCCACCACCGGCGAGTATTACGCGGTGCTGGAGCCGTTCTTCAATCTCGATTTGGAACGTGAGTTGGGGCATTTGGGCGCGGAGGTGCATCGCACGTTGATGATGGGCAATTGGGCGAAAGGCTATTTGGTATTGGAGGCGCTCGGCTTTCCGCGTGAGCCGGAGATCGCCAGAGCCGCCAAGCCGTACCTGCGGTGGGACATCGCGGGGGAGGGGTGGGAGACCATCGGGCAGACGGTAATTCACGCGAAGAAGGGGTTCGATGGGATTGTGGAGATGCTACCTTTCACCTGCATTCCCGAAGTGACCGCGCTGAATATTCTGCCGCGCGTCAGCCGCGAACTGAATATTCCGGTCATCTCGTTTATCTTCGATGAGCAACTAGGGCGCGCGGGGGTGATGACGCGGTTAGAGGCGTTCGTTGATTTGCTGCATAGGCGGCGGGAGTTGCGCGCCGCGTAGATGGGACACTGATTTTTATATTCTTCATAGAGAAAATCCGAGTAGTGGCAAAGTAGTAAGTGATCGGGAAAAGTAATACGATAATTTAACCACTAAGGACACAAAGAGCACTAAGTGTTTTTCTGTCAATAGTAATCATACGCGGTTAAATGCTTGTATTCGAAGCCATGAATTATCTTGGTGTCCTTGGTGTTCTTGGTGGTTAAATTGTAATCATTTTAACTATCACTTACAATTTAACCACTACTGTGTCCAATAAAAAAGTGGTCACTCAATTGGGGATAAGAGAAGAAATGACTAAAGTGTATTTAGGTATTGACGTAGGTTCGGTGACGACTAAATTGGTCGCGCTGGACGAGAGTTACAAGCTGCGGGAGTCGCTTTATTTACGCACGCGCGGCACGCCGCTAGTCGTAGTGCAAGAGGGACTGCGCGAGCTGCACAATCATCTGGGAAACAGCGTGGAGATCGCGGGCGCGGGCACGACGGGCAGCGGGCGGTATTTGGCGGGCGTCATCGTCGGCGCAGATGTGATTAAGAACGAGATTACCGCCCACGCGGTCGCCGCGTCGCACTTCGTGCCCGGCGTACAGACAATCATCGAGATTGGCGGGCAAGATTCCAAGATAATCATCCTGCGCGACGGCGTCGCGGTCGATTTCGGCATGAACACCGTCTGCGCGGCGGGCACCGGCGCGTTTTTAGACCAGCAAGCCTCGCGGTTGAACATCGAGGTTGAGAGCATCGGCCCCCTCGCGCTGAAATCGCAGAATCCGGTGCGCATCGCGGGACGCTGTACGGTGTTCGCGGAATCAGATA
This sequence comes from uncultured Anaerolineales bacterium, assembly GCA_964606195.1. Lineage (GTDB taxonomy): Bacteria > Chloroflexota > Anaerolineae > CAZSIG01 > CAZSIG01 > CAZSIG01. Next base: position 605 of record CAZSIG010000448.1, on the reverse strand, counting down.
TGATTCATAAGCAGCAGATGGGGCATAAGACTGAGGATATTCTGTACGGGCTGTGCCAGGCGATGGCGCGCAACTACCTGAACAACGTCGGCTTGGGCAAGGAAATCAAGGATTTGGTCGCGTTTCAGGGGGGCGTGGCATTCAACAAGGGGATGATTCGCGCCTTTGAGGAGGCGTTGGATACCGAGATTCATGTGCCGCCGCACCACGAGGTGATGGGCGCCATCGGCGCGGCGATGCTGGCGCGCGAGGCGATGAATCGCAACGGGCGCGAGACTAAATTCAAGGGGTTCGCGGTGAGCGAACTCGATTATCGCACTACCTCTTTCGAGTGTCATCACTGCCCCAACCACTGCGAGATTGTACAGGTCGCGGTGGGCAAGCAGGTGGTGGCGCGGTGGGGCGGGCGATGTGAGCGATGGGAAGTTACGGATAATTAGAATAGGACGCGGATTTAACTGATTTACGCTGATTTTTATGTTTCGGCACTGGTTCAGTTGGATTTGATTCTCTTTAGCCATGCTCCTAGCCCTCGTCCGCGAGGGCGGTGGCAACTAATTTGCTCTCAACGCCCCCGCGGACGGGGGCTTAGAGCCATTTGGTCT
>CAZSIG010000447.1:1230-3823 GCA_964606195.1 uncultured Anaerolineales bacterium | reverse complement strand
AAACCCACGCTGAAGAACGCGGCGCGATACCATACCTCGCGGTTGTGATAGGTAATGGCGAGAGTTCTGCCATCTCCAGTGTATGCCTTCTCCGCGAACTCGTCGGGAGTTATAGAACAGGCACTGTAGGCAGAGGCGATTATCGGAATGGCGCCCATCCACGAACCGATCGGATTACCCTCGACCCCTTCGATGTCGATGAATCGCTGCCAATGGTTGTCTCCAGAGAAATGCAGATAATCGCTCTTGAGACCTGTGGTTTTGTTATCCGTAGGATAACCCTTGCTAGAGAGCAACAGATTACCCCCCGCGTCCAGATACGCCATGAGCGCGCTTTGCTCCGTGAAAGAGAGACTGCTCGACTTGTCCGCGCCGGTATTCCAAATAATGATGGGATATTGCTGGAGATAGCTCGCGGGCGGCGCGTTCAGAACGCTAACATTCCAAACGCGATATTCTTCACGTAATCCGGTCAGCGCGGTTTCGAGTGGGGCTTGATCCTCCGCGCCATCGTCGTCGTCGACCAACAAGATCGGTGACAGTTTCATCAGAGAAAAGTTCTCGGTTATATCTTGCTGTACGGAGATGACGCGAGTTTCTGCCTCGTAGCCGAATTTATCAGCCTGCAAAGTATAGACGCCAGCCGCGATCTCCGCGCTGTAGTTGCCGGTGGAGAGCGCGGTATTTATGGGCGTAATCGGTGTATTCAGCACCGTAACGGTAGCGTCCAGCGGCAAATCGGAATTTAGATCGGTTATTCGTCCGCTCAGATTATAGCGCGGTTTGTCGTACAGACTGAAGTTTTGCACCAACTCATCTTGTTGAGTGGCGATAGTTACCGCGGTAGAGTCAGTATAGTATCCGTAGGCATCGGCGGTGATCGTGTACGAACCGATGGGCAGTGGTAGGGTGTAATAGCCCACCGCGTCTACGGGCTGCTGCATTAGATAAACTTGATCTTGCCCCACTGCCGTAAGTGTCGCGATGTCAATACCCGTTCCTGTCTCATTCAGAACTTGACCGCGCATTATGCCCGCGATCTGTACCTGTCTGACAGTAGCATAAGCGTCCACCCTACCCCAGCCATAAATATAATCTGCACCGGGTTCCCCGAGATCTATAGCATTCTCTTCAATAGCCGCGCGTATTTGGCTTTGGCTCAACATCGGATTAGAACTAAGCATCAGCGCGGCGATCCCCGCCACGTGTGGCGCTGCCATCGACGTGCCATCCTCCGCTACATAGTTATCGTCCAGTCCGGCGGAATATATCTCGACGCCGGGCGCGCAGATCTCCGGCTTGAGCGCGTCGGTGAGGGGTGAGGGACCGCGGCTGGAGAAATTCGCGATGTAGTCTTCATTATCCACCGCGCCGACGGAGAATGACTCCGCGAAACTCGCCGGAGAGCCGATGGTGCCTTCGTTGGGCCCATCATTTCCGGCGGAAAAGATCGGTAAGATGCCCGCGGCGACGAGCATCTGCACATCTTCTTGAAATTTAATTGCTGTGCCATCAGAGGAACCCCAAGAGTTGTTGACGATATGCGGGGCGCGCGTCGGGTCGGGATTTTCGCCATCCAAATCGGTCGGAGCTAAAACCCACTGAAACGCGGCGTGTAAGTGCGAGTCGTGTCCGTTACCCCAGTCATCCAGCCCTTTGACCGCGATCCACTGCGCGCCCGGCGCCACGCCAATTATATGATCTTCGGTCGCGCCGACCATTGTCCCCACCGTATGAGTGCCGTGTCCATGCCCATCTCCCGGCGCGTTCAGGTAAATGCTTGTGGCATCATACCAATTGTAATTATGGTCATAATCATCTCCTATTCTACCACGATATGACGCGATTAGCGCGGGGTGGAGATATACGCCCGTATCGATGCTCGCTACCACCGCGCCTTGTCCATCAATGCCCAACTCGTTCCAGACCCTATTCGCGCCGATTTTAGTGATATTCCACTCTATAGTTTGGGCATTGGGCACAAAATTTCGCGAACTGCCTTCAAATGGATCAAGATATTGCACCTTTTCGTCCAGCGCGACGTATTCTACATCGGGGCGTGCCGCCAGAGCGCGCGCGGTTGCTTCGTCGCTTTCTATGACTATCGCGTTGCAAATCCAGAGCGAAGCGATTATTTGCACTCCGCCACCTTCTTGTTGCTTCTGTACAAATGCCAGAGCGTCTTCTTGGCTGCGCGCCGCGACCTCTTGCAATTGCTCATATACAAAGGTAGCGCGCGCGGCGCGGGGCGTTAGTTCGTAGGCAGCGCTGACATCCGCCTCATCGCGAAAGTACACGATAAAGCGAAGTTGCTCAGCGGTGGTGCGCGAGAATTTTGCCCACAGGCGATTCTCCGCCGCGATCATGTAAGCGGTTTTCGCCCCAACCTCAGTTTCCGCTACAGGCGCGGTAGCACCTGCTCCAAACGTCGCGACTATCGTTATAATAATCGCCAAAAAAATTCCCCGAATGTGTTTACGCATTGTTTATTGCTCCCTAATAAGCCTAAAATACCCCCGTCCCAATGGGAAAACGGGGGCTGAAATCAGCAGATTTTAGATAAATTGGTAATCAAGGGTAGGATTTTCTCAAA
>CAZSIG010000447.1:0-1130 GCA_964606195.1 uncultured Anaerolineales bacterium | reverse complement strand
CTGTAATACGCGTCCATCTTCGCCAGCGCGTGCCAATGCAGTTCGATATGCACCGTATCTCCCGGCTGATACGCGGCGCGGTCTAGCTCGTAACTTTCCAACCGCACCGGAATGGGCTGCGCCGCGCTCCCTGCTTCGGGTATGACTTGGATGATGTCACTCATAGCCAGAGCGGGCAGCGCGCTGGGTTCGCCGGGGAGATTCGACGCGGACATGGTTAGCCAATATTCTCCGACTTCGGATGGCGCGTTGAGTTGTACTGGCACAATGGAGATTTCGGTGGTGACAAGCGGCATCGATGTCTCCACAGTGGTCATATTCGGTGCCACGGCGTTTCCCCACGCGGCGTGGACGGTGAACTTCTCGGTGGGTTTGGCAACGAAACTTTTGGGAGCGGCGCGGTTTTTCACGATGAGATAAGCGGTGTAGGGCGCGCCGCGCTGCGCGGTGGGAGGATAATACGCGGCGGTGCTAAGCTGGGCGCTGTGCATGGCGCGGGGCACGACGCGGTATACATAATCGTCGTCAAATGTTTGCGTCAGTTGCAAATCGGGGAAATTCGGCAGTGCGGTCTGAATTCGCTCCCAATCGGCGGCGGAATAATGTTGACGGTGAAGGATCAGATACTCCACATCGAAACCTTGTAATAGGCTGACGGCGCGTTCGGAGGGGAAATTCCCCATCTCATACGCGAACTCACCGTGACGCGGCGGAATGAAGCCGCTGTATCCATCAGGGGTGGTGTGCCAATGATATGTGGAGAAGTATTGATATTGCAGCAGATTGGTAGCCGCCCAGCGGTCGCGCGGGGTGGGTGACGTGGGCAGGGGGCGCGAGGGAACGTTCGCCATCAATGGTAGTTCGAGAATGACGGTGCGCGGTTGCTCCGCCAACCAACGGTACACAGGTGGAACATCTTCGCCGACCGCGACGGGCACCGTGCCAACAGGAATCGCCACATACTCCAGCAAAATCAACCCACTTAGCGCAAATAGCCCAAGCGATCTGCCGATTCGCCGATTCGCCAATTTGCTCATGCCGATGCCAGCGAGCACCGCGAGGGCTAGGGTGAATAGGCTGGCGAAACGCACCGGCGCGCGCATCGCGGTGAAGCCCGGAAAGTGCTCGAA
>CAZSIG010000446.1:1958-3834 GCA_964606195.1 uncultured Anaerolineales bacterium | reverse complement strand
ACGATTGAACCGCGAGATTAGAGTTATTGCAGAATCTACCCTCACCCCCAGCCCCTCTCCCTGAAAGGGAGAGGGGCGCAAGTTCCCTCTCCCCTACGGGGAGTACTCCTTCAAGTAGGCTTCGCGCAGGGTTAGGGTGAGGGTGTACACTCAACAAAGAGGAGGTTTTATCTTATGAAAACACGAACAATTTTTAGCTTATTGATGTCACTGGCAACGATAACCGCGCTGATACCCGGCGCGGTATTCGCCGAAACGGCGCCCGACACTTGCGCGAAAGTTTATACCATTCAATCCGGCGACTCGCTGGGCAAAATCGCGGCGAAATATCTGGGCAGCACTGGCGCATACCCCGCGATAGTTGAAGCCACTAACCAGATGCACGAGACCGACAACTCATTCGCGCAAATCACTAATCCCAATGTGGTCGGAGTAGGGTGGAAGTTATGTGTTCCGGATGCGACCGATGTTCCAATAGAAGCTGCTGCATCAGTGCCTGTATCCACACCACAGTCCGCTGGTTCAGCGGGTAAAATCGTCTTTCAAACCGCGAGCGGGGGACCGATTTACATCGTCAACGCGGACGGCAGCGACTTGCGCTACCTGACCTACGGCATGGATCCCGCGTGGTCGCCCAAAGGCGAGTATGTCGCGTTCACTCGCTGGGGCTACGAAGGCGGCGTTTACGTCATCGACGCGGACGGGCAGAACGAACGCCGACTGCACAGCTACAACGTACAGATGCCCAAATCGCCGCGCTGGTCGCCCGATGGCGCGGAATTGGTGTTCAATCGCTATGATGGGGGACCGATGCAGAATTATGATTGGGAACGCAATTTCAGCTTCAAGCATCCGGTAACGGGCGAAGTTATCGCGTCGTTCAGCTTCACCATCGAGGATATGCCCCCCGACGCGCACTGGCTACTTCGCGTGCTCAAGGTATGGGACGGTTCACAGTGGGACGGCATATACCGCGATATTTCCAGCGATAAATACGCCTACGCGCCTGATTGGTCGCCCGATGGAGATAAAATCGTGTACGATGGACGCATCGGATTGGGAATGACTACACCGGACGAGGTAGATCAAAGCGCGAATCATTGGGATTTCACCGCGCATTATGGCGACGCGATGCCGATGTGGTCACCCGATGGAGATAAGATCGCGTTCAATTTTTGGCAGCACGATCATTGGGAAATCTACACCATCAACGCGGACGGCAGCGGGCTGAAACGGTTGACGCAAAATGACATCTTCGCCGACCGCGCCCCCGATAACGTCGCGCCCGCGTGGTCACCCGATGGTAAGGCTATCGCGTTCCTGACAAACCGCGCCGCGTCAAGTGAGTGGGAAATCTACGTGATGAACGCGAATGGCAGCGATCAGCGGCTGTTGTTCCCGAACGGCTTAGGCGATGTAACTGTTCATTACGACTATGCCAACGAGCGGGTTTTGGATTGGACGGAGTAAACAATTAAAAAGAGCGCAATGAGGGTCGCGCGTTGGTCATTATGATACTAAGCGCGATCCGCATTGCACCATTGCACTAATTAGCAGCTACCACTGGCGCGGTGTCCAGCAGTAGTTGCTTTTTTATTCTCTATCCAAATCACATTTGCCCATCACGCCTTTGGCGGTTATAATAGGGACGTTTGCCCAGCTATCACCTTGAAACTGATAGTTGGCTCAACCACAACAAAAAAACGGAGGATTTTGTGAGTAAATTACAAACCACAATCAACGCCATCGCGCCGCTCGATGAGGGCGCAATGGCAGCGGCGCGAGAACGGCAAGACCAGTTGACCAAGCCGCGCGGTAGTTTAGGACAGCTAGAAGAGATATCAGTGCGTATCGCGGGGATCAAGGGCAGCCCGCG
>CAZSIG010000446.1:0-1858 GCA_964606195.1 uncultured Anaerolineales bacterium | reverse complement strand
AAAGGTCCCGCTATGACGCGCGAACAAGCTGTTCAATCCATAGAGGTCGGCATCGAAATCGTTGAGGCGGAGATCGCGAAGGGCGCGGATGTAGTGGTTCCCGGCGAGATGGGCATTGGCAACACCACGCCCGCCAGCGCGATAATCGCCACCTTCAGCGGTTTGCCCGTCGCCGAAGTCACCGGGCGCGGCACCGGGCTAGATGATGCGGGATTGGCGCATAAAATCGCGGTCATCGAGAATGCGCTCGCGGTCAACAGACCGAACGCGAATGACGCGCTGGATGTATTGAGCAAGGTCGGCGGCTTCGAGATAGGCGTCATCGCGGGCATCGTGCTCGGCGCGGCGGCGCACCGCGTCGCGGTCGTGCTGGATGGGTTCATCTGCACCGCGGGGGGCTTAATTGCTGCCGAACTCGCGCCCGCCGTCAAGCCCTATCTATTCTCGGCGCACAACTCCGTCGAAATCGGACACCGCGCCATGTTGGAGAGGCTGGAGCTTACCCCGATGTTGGATTTGGGATTGCGCTTGGGCGAGGGCACCGGCGCGGCATTGGCACTCTCTCTAGTAGAAGCCGCGACGAAAATCCTGAACGAGATGGCAACCTTCGCCGACGCGGGGGTGGCTGATAAAGAGTGATGCTTGATGGGTTGATATAGGACACAGATTAACACTGATGAACACTGATTTTCTATGAAGACATCTCAATCAGTGAAAACTTGTGTTCATCAGTGCCCTACAAAACAGTGGTAGTGATCAGGAATGGCGGCTAAGAAAGCCGCCCTACGCGGGCTGATTTTTTATGAAGACAGCCAATCAGTGAAAATCTGTGTTCATCAGTGTCCAATGATAAAAAATTCGTGTAATTAGTGGCATATTCTTCTTCATTTGTGACCAAAAACATGCAAATTAGAAAAGCGAAACCTGAAGACGTAAACGCGATTACAGAAATATTGCGGTCGCTCGGCTGGTACGCGCACATGGAAACGGAAACTCACGAAGAGACCGCGACGCGCATAGCCAAACGTCTGGCGATGTGCGATGCGGACGACAGCCATTCCGTCTACGTCGCGAGCGGCGACAACGGTGAAATCTTAGGATACACCGCGGTGCATTGGATGCCCACTCTATATCTACGCGGTATCGAAGGATACGTAACGGGGCTGTTCGTTCGCGATACCGCGCGCGGGCAGGGAGTTGGCACGAAATTGTTGAAGACGGTGAAACGCGAAGCGGCAGAGCGCGATTGTTCAAGGTTGATGCTGATAAATCGGCATAGCCGCGAATCTTACGGGCGCGGTTTCTACAGAAAATGCGGCTGGGATGAACGAGAAGGCATCTCCGTCTTCGCGTATCGGCTACCTTAACGATGTCTACAAGAGGCTACACAAATGATTATCAAACATAACGCGGTTGAAGCCATCGACTTTGAGGGATTGGAAATCTACGACTACACTGCTGGCTATAAGACCAGCTCTTCGTTGGCGGTAATACATGCCGCGCCCGGCGTGCGACACCCCACAGCATGGTCGAAACGCTCCGACAAATATTACTACATCTTGCGCGGCAAAATCAGGTTCACCCTAGCCGGAGAACAAACCGAGCTTATCGCGGGCGATTTTTGTCTAGTTAAACAAGGAAAGCGGTTTGCCTACGAAAACCACACCCCCGAAACCGCGACATTGCTCCTAGTCCACACGCCGAGCTTCGATTCGGTTGCTGAAATATTTGCGGCGGGACAGACCTGCCGCGTCACCGCCGATTACCAATCCCCTTACACCGCCCCGTTCATCATCGCCACGGGAGAGGAGTTACGCGTCGAGGACCGGGAATGTGAATGGCGCGGTTGGATTTGGTG
>CAZSIG010000445.1:0-3850 GCA_964606195.1 uncultured Anaerolineales bacterium | reverse complement strand
ACCACGGCGCGCTTTTATACGCTGATGTATGAGGCCGCGGAGATTCTGGACGGCTTTGCCCGGCTTTTTGTGCGGGCGGATGCCCAGTTTGGCGTGGGGCATATCTTGACCTTCCTGCTGGCCCAGTCCGTCGCCGGGTGGGTCATCAAAGGGCGCGATCCGCGTACCGCGCGGACCTTCGTCCGCCAGTTGGCGGATCACCTGGTCTGGCAGTATGTTGACCATGGTCTGTGGGTGGCCGAAACGGGCCCACAGCAGGTGCCCGGGGGTGCTACCCCCGGGCGCGTGGTGCTGCTCCGGACCTTCGCGGCCGCCCAGCGCCGCTTCAGCCACACTTATCTGACCACCAGCTTGACGGCTACGCAGTGCGGCGCCCAGGATTTGTATCATTTATATAACGGCCGGGTGACGGTGGAAAAGCTGATTGAACGGGCCAAGAATGTGCTGTGTTTGCGGCATCTGCCTACGGGCCGGTTTTACGGCTTGCGGTTCTTTATGCATTTGTTCTGGCTGACCTTCAATCTGGTGGGGTGGTATCATTACCATGTCTTAGAGGGTGTTTTGAAAGATTATAGCGCAATTGCCGAGTGCCGCGCCAAGCGTTTGAGCATCGCTCGCACCATCGCGGCATAAATCAGCGCCTCACTGGTCTCCGGCAGTTGCTCATAATCTTTGCTCAAGCGGCGGTAGCGTCCCAACCACGCAAAGGTGCGTTCCACGACCCAGCGCCGCGGCAGCACCTCAAAACCGGTCGCGTCCGCGGCGCGGGTGATCACTTCAAAGACCCATCCGGCCAATTCGTGCCCCCAATCAATCATCAGCTGCCCACTGTAGCCCCCATCCGCCCAGATCAGCTGCAGGCGGCGAAAGCCTTTCTGTTTAGCGCGCTGCAACAAGGACTGCGCGCCAGCGCGTTCTTGGATGCTGGCTTCATGCACTAACACAACCAACAGCAGGCCCAACACGTCTACCAAGATGTGCCGTTTGCGCCCGGTCACCTTCTTGTTACTATCATAACCTCGGCTACCTTTGGTTTCCGTGTTTTTGACGCTTTGACTGTCTATAATCGCCGCACTAGGCTCCGCGTTCCGCCCAGCTTGCTCCCGCACTGCCTCGCGCAAGGCATCATTCAGCTGTTCCCATACACCTTCTTTGCGCCAGGTGCGGAAATAGCCATACACCGTCGACCAGGGCGGTAGATCATGGGGGAGCATGCGCCAGGCACAGCCACTGCGCAAAACGTAGAAGATGCCGTTCATAATCTCCCGCATATCTACGGTGCGGTGGCGCCCCCCAAACTTGGCTGGGGGGATCAGTGGTTCGAGCAAGAGCCATTCGGTATCCGTCAAATCACTGGGGTAAGGTTTTCTAGTTTCCTCTCTAGCACTACAACGAGACTTTGAAATAGTGTATCGTTCAAAACGATTGAAAAAGACCGCGCAGTTTGTTTTTGCTCGGCTGGGATTGCCAAATCCCAGCTAAGTTGCGGGATTTGGCAATCCCGCAGGAGCCCATGGCGCGAAGTCTCGTTGTAGTACTAGGTTCCATAGGGGTGATATACGCCAAGGCGGTACGTTGCGCAACGGCTGACCGGAGCTCCAGCGTGCCGCAGGCAGACATTATATTATACACACTAATCTTTTCAAACACCCTCTTACAGGAAATGGTGCGCCGCATGGGGGTTTTGATCAAAGAGCAGACTCGCGAACGTAATCGGGCCCAAGCGGGGCTGACGACCCCGGTGGGGCAAGAGTCGATTGCCGCCCATCTGGACTTTCTGGCCACCCAGATTGCCCAGTTGGAACAGCAAATTCAAGCCCATATCGCGCCATATGCGGACTTGCAAGTCGCCTGCGATTTGCTGACTTCAATCAAAGGCATCGGGACCAAAACCGCGGCGATCATTCTCGGGGAACTCCCCCCCGTAACTAACTTTGCCCCTGGCGGGCAGGTCGTGGCCTATGCCGGCTTGAGCCCCCGTCAGCATACGTCAGGCGCCTCCGTCCACCAACGGAGTAAGCTGACCAAAATGGGTAATCAGCGGCTCAAGACGGCTTTATACTTTCCCGCGTTATCGGCCATCCGCTTTAACCCCCTCGTACGCGCGCTCGCCGAGCGGTTGGCGGCCAAAGGGAAAGCCAAAATGGTGATTGTCGGCGCGGCGATGCGCAAGTTGCTCCACCTGGCCTACGGGGTGTTGAAATCCCGCCAACCGTTTGACCCGGATTATGCCCGCAAAACGCCCACCGCCAGTTGACAAATAACACGGTGTCTTACGCAATTTCACAATAACATAGCCAGGCTAGACTAAGGGATTTAGAAAAAAATAATATACCCGCGGCGAGTTGCCATATCTGGGAAATGTGGTAATCTTCTGGAAAACCATCAGGAGGGAGAAGATATGGAACTCACCGCTGAAGTTATTGTAGTACTCAAAGACGCCGCGCAGAAATTAACCGGGGTTGAGCGCCGGCAATTTATGGCCCAAGCCACCCAAACTCTTTTAGCCGGAAGTGCGCGTCAAGCTGAACGCCTACTGGGCTGGGGGCGCGCCACGGTCCCGAAAGGGCTCCAGGAATGGCAAACAGGATTCCGGTGTCTGGACGATTATGCCGCGCGCGGGAACAAGAAAACTGAAGACCGCTGGCCCCAGTTACCCCAAGATATTAGAGATTTAGTTGATCCCCAGAGCCAAGCCGAGCCCCGCTTCAAATGTAGTGGTTAAATGGTAAGTGATAGTTAAAATGAATACTATTCAACCACAAAGGACACTAAGGCAGTACCTACTCCGTATGATAAATTTTGACCGCGTATGAATATCATTGACAGAAAAATCTTAGTGCTCTTGGTGCGCTTAGTGGTTAAAATATTGTATTACTTTTCTCTATCACTTACTTCCTTACCACTACTGCCGTCGGAGCAGACTTTGTATGGCACATGGAAGATGTTTTGGACGTATATGCCCGCCCGTATGCCCCCCACAGACCGCAAGTGTGTTTTGACGAACACCCGGTGCAGTTGATTGCGGAGAAACGCGCTCCGCCACCCGCCAAACCGGGCTGTCTCGAGCGGTTTGATTACGAATACCGCCGCCAGGGCCCCCGCAACTTATTTATGTTTTTCCAGCCTTTGGGCGGATGGCGGCATGTCAAAGTCACGGAGCGCCGCACCAAGCTGGATTTTGCCCATTGTATGCAGGAACTGGTCGATGACTTCTTCCCTGACGCCGAGCAGATTGTGGTGGTCTTAGATAACCTCAACCCCCATACCCCTGCAGCATTGTATGAAGCCTTTGCCCCAGCCGAAGCCAAACGGCTCCTTGATCACCTGGAATTCCATTACACGCCTAAACATGGGAGTTGGCTGGATATGGCCGAGATTGAGACTGGCGTCTTGACGAAACAATGCCTCGCTGACCGCATCCCGGATGAACCCACGCTGTGCCGCGAGGTTGCCGCCTGGGAAAAGGCCCGTAATGAACAACAGGCCCCCGTCAATTGGCAGTTCACCACCATTTACGCCCGCAACAAGCTTAAGCGTCTCTATCCAGTTATATCAAAATCATCTTGAAAAGGTAGTAGATATGCAGGTCACATTTCCAGAACGTACTTTAACAGCCGAACAACAGGCTATTGTCGACTTGATCAACTCGCTGCTAGCAGCGTGTTCTCTCGACCGAGATGATCGGCGGGCGGCGCGGCGATTAGCGGCCTATCTGTTGGAAACGGCTGACATCGCACCTCAGCAAGATATCGCCGCGGCACTGGGCTACGAGAGTGCCCGGCCGATCCGGCACATCCGCGACCAGGTGGCGCGAGAAGGTCTGGAAGCTCTGCTCTCCCAGGGCACA
>CAZSIG010000444.1:0-3862 GCA_964606195.1 uncultured Anaerolineales bacterium | reverse complement strand
AATATGCGACGCGTGTAAGGTGTTTGGGACGACGGGGTGGAGGAGGCGGTTTCGGGTAGATGTCCAAGCAGAGGGAGCGCCAGCATGGACAGGCCGCGGTTTGAACATTAAGCCCCAAGCGCGTAATCGTGGGTGGTATCTTAATCCTGGTCTATTGGGACAAATTAACTTACGCGTTAGCGGTGAACCTGAAGCTGTGGCGCAAATCGTGGCGCTGGTGCATTTTTTGGCGCAATGGGGCAGTATCGGCGCGAAGCCGCAGTTGGGGTATGGTTTCTTTGGCATTGACAGCATCAGAGAAGGAGAACGCGAGCTTAAAGATGCTTCTCTGGAGGAAATCGCGCAAGTTGTGGGAAAAGGTGAATGGCGCGGGTGGCAACAGTTGGGCGAACGCGACCTGACCGAAAATGGGAGTATGGCTGATTTACGCACGTTCACTTTCTTCAAATTACAGTTTACGCCGCGGGACGCGAATTGGTGGACACAGGTAGATGGTATCAGGCAATTACGGACTGTGCGCCGCTATTGGCGCACAGTGAACGAGTTGGCTGAACAGGAGATGCTGCCGGTGACACCAGCCTTGAAAAACGCGTTACGTTTTGGAGAAAGATGGTCGAGCGTGGCCGTACCCCAATGGCTTTTTGGCGTGATAAGAGGCGGCACCGACCGCCAACGCGGAAAGGTAGGATTGAGTTGGGCTTTCCGACCGAACCAGGATGATGGAACGTGGGAGATACGCGGGTGGGCTTATCTGCCCGCAGACAGGATGGGGCAGCGCGCGCACGCTGAGATAGGGCGTCGAATGGACGCGGTTCTAACGCAACCCCAGGGATGGTTTCGGGCTTTGGATATTGGGGTCATGCCCGCGCAGGTCAAATTGGTACATGTCAAGACGTTGACGGTATCAGAGTGGTTAAACGGAGCATACATGGAGGAGGGATAGGCATGATAAACTCTATACATATTCGGGGGTTTCGGGGGATTGAGCGGGGGCAGATAGATGAATTTCGGCAGTTTAACCTGCTCGTGGGGCCGAACAACGCGGGGAAATCGGCGCTGTTGGAGGCGCTCTATCTGGCAACCACGGTAGGGCAGCCCGCGGCGCTGACGGATGAGGGGCAAACCAGAGATACTTTTGGAAATACTTTCGACGTTATGGTGTACGCGCCAGATTTGTTGGGGGCTTGTGCCCTGAGTCGCGTGTGGGTTAAGCATGGCTTTGCCGCACGCCAGGCAGGATTGAGTGATTGGAGCGATGGACAAATTATGGTCAACGACACAGCGGCGCCCCCGCCGTTCAAAAATTTCAACCTATTCACGGGAACTAAAGGTTTTGCCAGCAAAGAGGCTGAGGTAATTGGATTAGTGGGGATGGAACATGAAAACGAAGGAGACGGGGACGAAGAAGTTGAGCGCGAACGGAAAAAGAAAAAGGATGAAATCGCGGCGGCGTTATTGGATCTGGATAACGTCTCTTTAGCTAACAAACGGCTGTTATTTCTGTGGCATCGCGATCTCACCTATTTCAATAAGGGCCACGCGACTTGGGTGGTGGCAGGGACACTCCCCACAGCCCAACGCACGTTTTTCTTCGACGCCGAGATGATGCGGGCGCATTTGCCCTTGGGGTTTTATCAAAGGATGTTCCAGACCATTCCGGGCTGGGCCAACCGCGTCGCCGGTTGGATAGGTGAGATTTTTGACCTGTCCGACGCACAAGTGCAGTTCATTCCTCCTAGCGCGGATAGTCGTCAGGTACAAGGGTGGCTGGGGCCCCGCGATGGGCTGCCGCTGCCGATTGACAGCTACGGCGACGGCGCGCGCGCCGCGTTCAAGGTCTTGACGCCGCTGGTCGTCCTGGCGGATTTGGCGCAAAATGAACAGCCTGGCTTATTCTTGTGGGAGGAGCCGGAACTGCACATGAACCCGCAAACGTTGGGACGCCTGCTGCGTGTGGTGGTGGAAATCGTCAAGGATAAGCCGATTCAGGTGTTTATGAGTACGCAGAGTTTGGAGGTAGTGGCGCACATCACTACGTTATTGCAAGAACAACTACTGTTCTCTGATGACGCGATGGCTTTCCGTCTGGGATTACGCGCTGGAGAACTATTTTCAGCGCGGTTTCGCTACCGTAATCTGCTGGCGTGGCTTGAGAACGGGAAAGACCCTCGCGTTTGGGAATCATGGGATGTACCATGGCAGTTTCGGTTAGGAGGTACGGAATGAGCCTCGAAGTCTTTGGAGAGGGTAAAACAGAAGAACGATTGATGAAACAAATTGCTCACTTAGTTGCGCCGGGGATCAAGGTGGTTCCCTACGAGAGTGGGGGGAAGCACAAACTTGTACATGCTGATCCAGATAAGAACCCCATTAAAAAGACTTTGGAACCGTTGTTGGATCCAAACTCGGATCCGCGGTGTAAGATACGTATGGTTATCTTGCGCGATTGGGATAGAGGAGAAGAAATAGGAGATATTCAGAAGAGCTTTACGATGCTGTTTAGCGAGGTACTGAGTGAACAAGGTTGGATCGCTGATAATGTTTCCTTCTCTCATCAGCTTATTGAGTACTCAAACGTCCTGACCCTGGTTACTCATGCTCCTGATTTACGTGTGGCATTGCACATTGCACAACCGACGCCTATCGCTGGACTGGAAGAACTTACTTTCGGCAACGCAACCACCGATGACTATATTTTAGCAACGGCGTTGCTTCCCCAGGTGGTGGCGCGGTTTGCCAAAGATGCCGAGTTAGAAGAAGCAGCGTTGCAGCGCAAGGTGATGCAAAGATTTCGCGAGTTGATGGGCGATAATGGGATACAGAATTTTGAGGCGAAGGACTTTCTGGGCGCATATATGGCATTTGCGCGCTTTCTGAAAGCTAAGAAAACACTGAAATATGATACATTCGCGGGTATTGTGGTGGCGCGCGCCCTCAAGTATGCACTAATCGAATCAAAGCAGATATTCGCATCAATTATTGAAGCGATCAACTTTGTCACGGCGGAGGAAGATTAATCCATGAATTACGAATTTCAAGCGACATACAGCTTATTGGAACAGCGGGGTCATGTCCAGCAAGCGGCGATAGATTTTTTGACGGGGAATACCAATAATCCGCCGAAGGAATGGACAGAGTTAGGATATGTGTGCGATTTGACAGCGCGGCGGCGATTACTGGCGCAGGCATTGTTGGTGGCTAAGGACTACGCGCACGTGGGTCGGGCGCGAGAGGCAGGAGGCTTGCTAAAAGTGGTAAGGGACGAAAAATTTGAACCCTACCTACAAAAGCAGCGGAAATTCCTGACACAGTTGGGTTTGATGCCCCAACTGCCTGATGTGACCGCGCTGCCCCCTTATTCGTTCGCGCTGCAATTCACATTCAAGCTGCGCAAGCCTTATCTGTCGCAGGACGACGCGGTCTGGGATATTTGGGATAATCCGGTGAAGAAAGAATGGGTGTTCGGCTTGCCCTACGTCGCGCCGACAGGCTGGAAGGGCGCGCTGCGGGCGGCGCTGCGCCAGAAAGAAAATTTGGATAATGGCGATTTGAAGATACTAAGACTGTTCGGTAATGCGCTCGACACTGGCGCGGGGAGGCAAGGGCGCTTGTATTTTTATCCCACCTTCTTCGCCGAGATCGGGCTGGAGGTGATTAACCCGCACGACCGCGCGACAGGAGCGGGGAAGCAGCCGATCTATTTCGAGTGTGTGCCTGTGGGCGCGGAGGGGACGTTCAGTTTGCTCTACGTGCCGTTTGACCTGATTGGCAAAGGAGATGTGGCAGGAAAGGTCGCGGAGGATTTGCACCTGGTGGCGGAGGGAGTAAAGGCGATGTTCACGGAGTACGGCTTTGGGGCGAA
>CAZSIG010000443.1:0-3871 GCA_964606195.1 uncultured Anaerolineales bacterium | reverse complement strand
TTCTGCGGTTCGCTGATGAGCAAGAAGTTATCAACGCGGCACACCGCGAAGCTGACGCGGAATTATTAAAAGAGATGGACGAGAGCGAAGGACATATTTGGCAAGTAATTGAGGACGCGATAGTACGTAACGAAGTCAGTGCGCGCAGAGAGTTGATTAGGAAACTAGATAGCCGTACCTTGCTAGTGCATGATAACGCAGAAGAATTGGGAAATCCATATCACATTGAGGGGTTCTCACTATGGCAAGGTAGCTTGCGCGGCGCGTTTATGGGATGGCAAGACCGCGTCAATGAATTAGAAGATGAGTTAGGGATAGAGTGGGAAAAAGTATTGCAATACCCTGTGCCCGATGTAAAAGATGACGAGGATGAAAGTGCACGCCAAAGAATACATTACAAATGGTTACCAGTGATAAGCAAGGCTGAACTATCTCAATCGTTGATTTTCTGTGTACACCCTAAGTTGGTGGATTACGACGCGACGCGCGGTTTCAGATTCTTGACCGAAGGAGAAGTGGGCGGCAATTATCTATCTACCCCCGCGCGGGTATATGATGCTGAAAATCAAAATGATGGTTATACTTATCAACTAGAATCATATCAGGAGCATATTAGAGGCATGTTGAGAATCTACTACCGCGATTTACGCGATGAATTAGCATACTTCACACGGCGTTTGGCAGAACATTCTAACGCGAAGATGCAGATGCCCGCTGAGATGCTGGACCGCGCGGTACGCTTGGCGATTATTCTGCACGATGTGGGAAAGTTACAAACAACTTGGCAAAAATGGGCGCAGCGGTATCAGGAAGAGATTGGAGATGGCCTTCCTGAATTCTTAGTCGCTCATACGCGTAGTGAGGGTGACGAACATCGCGAAATTGCTCGCGCTATTCGCCCCAAACGTCCTAAGCACGCGGGGCAGAGCGCCATTGGGGCGCGCCGGATTCTCAGTCGGGCTTTGGAAGCAAAGAAGTACAACGGACTTTACAAGGCTACTATGACCGCGATTACGCGACACCATACACCAACATACACTCCTAACAAAATTGGAGATATAAAGCCCTTTGAAATAGAAACACAAGCGCGGGATGTCCTGACAGAATTGTTAGGGGAAAGCGGTGGAGATGACTGGCAAACATGGGCAGCACGAATTGACTTAGAGCCTCAACAATTGGTATTGGATAGACCTATTTTACGAAGTTTAACTAGTCAATATCGCGCTTGGTGGCTGTTGTATTTTGTGATTGTACGCGCGGTGCGAATCACTGATGGTAAGTCACAAGAAGAACGGCAGAATACACACTAATTGTTGACTCTACAAAAAGAAGTGGTTTTTCAGTCTAGCTACTGACACTTTCAAATTACCCCTTCGGCTCGCGCCGCGGGTCGCCGAGTGAACTCGGCGCGGCTACTGGAAACATGCTGAAGCATGTTCGGCATAACGCGCTTCAGCGCGTTTCTCATAGCAACCGTGAGTTCACTCACGGGATGCACGGCGCGAGACAGCAAACTGTCAAGTAGCTAGTTTTTCAGTCTAATTTTGTAAATCTATCGTAAAATGTTACAATATATGCTATGGCAATTTTGATTAAAAATAAGGAGAAGTTTATGAAACAAAAGACTTTTTTCACGGATAAGCGAACGGGAACTTTTGCCGATATGTTTCTTGCTTACGGCGCGGCAACGATTTTGGATGAATTATTGCGACAAGGATTGAAACAGAGCGCAGATGAATTCGCTATTCGCGCCGCTACTATTCATGATGTAGGGGGATACTACACCATCGAGTTAAGTGAGCTTTTACAAGATGAGTGGATTGAGAACTGTAAATTTTTCCAGAGTCCCGCGCCGTATGTCACTAACAGTAAGAACAAAAATCAAGTTCCTTTCGATACGCCAACGCGCGATGTCGATGAGACTTGGAACGCGGTAAAGGTATATAGTGACCAGCGCGGCGCGTTACGAGAAAAAGAAAAGGGGATCAAAAGTGCAGATTTACGAAGACAATTAGAGGAGTACCAACCACCTTACGATTGGCCTACCGTGACGTTATTGGGTGATTTTCGAGTGCAGGCGTTGAATACTTATAACCGCGCTATAGAACAGTGGGGGATGACTCGGGAGCATTTCGCTGCTAATCTGGAAGCTATTTTGCAATTGTGTGTCACACCCTCACCTGACTTGGACGCGATTGAAGCGGCTTGGGCAAAGAAGGTTAAAGTTAAAGGACTTAAACGTAATTTGACCGCGCTACAGCTTTTCAATCCACATCAGGTCAAGGGACAGAATCAACCCAAAGCCAACGCGCTAAAGATGGGTAATATGGATTCGTTTTGGTTGTGGGAGTTTCTGAAAGTGGTGGGGTTGTGGCAGTGTGCCGCGCCGCGCACTACAATTGATAATGACCGCAAAATCTACGTATTGGCTCCTTTACATATGACCGTAGGCACCACACATAAGAACGTATTTGAGGGCTTTTCGACGCGATTATGGAATGAGCATCGCGGGGAAAATACGGCTATCAAGATGGATATTACCAGCTTGTTGCTCTTTACTCAAGAGTGGTTAAGTTATGTGGAACAGGAACATCAAGAAGATGATTACGAAGATGAGGATTTGGACGAGTTTATACCAGAGAAAGTAGTGGCAGGCTTCCACGTTGCTCAATATAAGTTACTCAGCCGCAACGCGTACACGATGACCAATCTTTCTTTTTTGAGACTGCCTGAATGGACGGGCAAACCGCGTACCATTCGGGATATAATAGGTATGAAGGGGGTGATTGATGAACATTTAGCAGTGATACATGGTATTGATGAAGGACATAGTGATGGGTACAATTTACTATTGAAGTACCGCGATTTTATTTCAGGAGGCAAGTGGGATGCTTTTTTTGCATTCGCTGCCAGTTACAGCCACTATTTAATGAGTGAACTGCTCGCAACTCAAAGTAGTTATACTAGAGTGCGAACTTTCACAGCTAAGAATTTGGAGGTTTTAATGACTAGAACAAACAAAAAGCCGTTAGGTGACATTCTACATGGGGAGTATAGCGAGGGTTTCAAGAACATTGCGCGGGCGATTAGACTGAGTACCATAACTTTGCAATACATTGGACGTAAGGAAAGCCCTTACGAAATTCGTTATGGTTTGGCTCAAAAACTGCAACGTAAAGCGGTCGATGATCGCGAGTTCGCTAAGGAATTAAATGAGTTTGTTCAGAGCTATAACGCGGAAAATGCGCGGGTTAGAGAGAATAAACCGGATGCTTGGCGACGCAAAGATATTACTACAGGTAATATAGAACATATCATCAGTTTGATTGATGTTTATGACGCGGAGACCATTTGCTATATGTTGTTGGCTTATGGCTATGCCCGTGACCCTAAAGAAGACCAAGAGTAAACAGTAACCATTTTTATAGGAGGAAATTACAATGGCAGAATTAAAACCAGTATACGCGGTATCTATTAGTGGCAGGATGACGTTGGAGTTACATTCCCTAAATAACGAAGGTGGGGAGGGAAACCAGACTATCACGCGCACGGTAACGCTGGTTGACTCCGAAGGTGAAGTATATAAGGTGAACGCGATTTCAGGTGATATGTTCAAGCATATTCAGGCGGAACATCTCTATTTGTTAGCAAAAGAGCGTGGGTTACCGCTGTGCGCGGGGTGCCAAACGTTCAGTGCTAGTCGAATTCTGGATGATGAGGAGTTTATGGGCAATCTGGCAGATGCAGATAGTGGGGTAACTGACGCGTTGTTAGCCAAATGCGCGATAGACGACATGGAAGGTAATTTGATTGCCAAAGGGAGTCGTTCTGTACCGCGCAAGAGTGTCGCGGAATTTGGGTGGGTAGTTGG
>CAZSIG010000442.1:0-3882 GCA_964606195.1 uncultured Anaerolineales bacterium | reverse complement strand
AATTACGCGAATTTTTCTCTTTTATTATTCGGGCTATTCGTAAATTCGCGACATTTGTGATTAAATCGCGGTGGTTCATCCGAAATCCAATAGAACTGAACCAGTGCCCGAAAAATTAGTGCAAATTCGTGAAATTAGTGGTAGATTTTTCCTTGTCGAAGACCCAAAATTCTAAAATTTACGGAGGGAACAATTATGGTTAATCTGAAAGGCAAAGATATACTGGACGGCGCGCAGTTCACGCGCGATGAATTGGAACATATTATGGACGTGGCGGCGGATTTCCGCAATCAATTAAAACAACAACCATCGCTGGATGTTATGCGTGGATATTTACTGGCATCGCTCTTCTTCGAGCCAAGCACCCGCACACGGCTCTCGTTCGAATCCGCGATGCACCGCTTGGGCGGCGGCGTGGTTGGTTTCGCCTCTGCAAAGGCATCCTCGACCGCGAAGGGCGAGTCACTGGCGGACACGATTCGCACCGTAGACCAATACGTGGATGTCATCGCCATGCGCCATCCCGAAATCGGCTCGGCGAAGATCGCCGCGGAGGTCGCGACCGCGCCGATCATCAACGGCGGAGACGGCGCGGGCCAGCACCCCACGCAGGCGCTGCTCGATTTGCTCACCATTCGGCTGGAGAGCGGCAAAATAGATGGACATACCATCGCGCTATGTGGCGACCTCAAGTATGGACGCACTGTTCACGCGGGAGTCGAGTTGTACAAACATTACGACTGCAAGCTGATCTTCGTCGCCCCGGACGCGCTGCGAATGCCCGCCGAAATTACCGCGAAGCTACGCGAACAAGGTGTCGAGGTCGAGGAAACGACCGACCTGAGCGCGGCGATGAGTAAAGCGGATATTCTATACATGACGCGTATTCAACGCGAACGCTTTGATGATCCCGAGGAATACGAGCCGCTCAAGGGGAGTTATATATTGACGCGGCGTATGGTGGAAGATACTAATCCCGATATGTTGATCCTGCACCCGTTGCCCCGCGTCGATGAGATCGCGACCGATGTGGATGCCCTGCCCGGCGCGGCGTATTTCCGACAAGCGCAGAATGGTATGTACACACGCATGGCGTTGATCGCGTTAGTCACCGGCATGGCAGCGTAATTGATAAAAATTCACAATGGATATGTGAGAGTAAGAGCCTGTCATTTCAAGATGACGGGCTTTTTTTTGACAATCGGCGCGTGTTGTGGTATAATCTACACTGTATATCGGAATTGAGTTCCGATTAGTGGAACTTTTACCGCGAAGGAGTTTGTTTATGTCTGCAACAACTTCGGGAGTTCGCACCGTGAATCGCATTTGTGATATTTTGAACTGCTTCAAGCGCGACGAGCCGGTGCTGAGCCTGACGCAAATTGGTGATCGTCTCGATTTTCCCAAAAGCACGACTCATCGCCTGCTAACTTCTCTCGTCGATCAAGGGGTGTTAACGCGCGAAGACAACGGGCGCGGTTATCGACTTGGCTATCAGTTGCTTCGCTGGGGAATGTTGGCGCGTGAGACCCTTGACCTACGCAATGAAGCACTCCCCATCCTAGAATCCCTCTCCAAAACTACCGATGAAACCGCGATCCTCTCCATTCGCGATGGTTATGAAGGTATCTGTGTAGAAATCGTTGAAAGCCCACACCCGGTGCGTTTGGCGATGCAGGTCGGCAAGCGGCTAATGCTGCATGCGGGCGCGTCGGCTAAGGTGCTTTGGGCATTTTTACCTGAAGACGAGTTACAAAACATATTGAACGAAATAGAGTTGGTATCCCTCATGCCCAACACCATTACCGACCGCGCCGCCATGTATCACGAACTGCGGGAAATTCGCGCGCGCGGCTACGCCACCTCATTCGAGGAGACTGATGCCGGCGCGATGGGTATATCCGCCCCCGTATATGGACACCTTGACATTCCCGTAGCGGGTATCGGCATAGCCGCGCCGCTCTCGCGCATCTCGCGCGACCGCGTGCCCGATGTCGCGCCGCTGGTTGTCACCGCCGGGCGGCAGCTTTCAGCGCGGCTGGGGGCGATAATCAATTGTGACGATAAAAAAATTAGTTAGAGATGAGTAACTTTTTCGGAGGAGTTATTGGCTATATGGAACAAAAAGAATTTCATGTACTAGGCAAAGCAACGCGGCGCAAAGACGCGGTCGCCAAGGTCACCGGGCAGATGCAATACTGCACCGATTGGAGCCTACCGCACATGCTGCATGGCAGAATACTATCCAGCCCCTACGCCCACGCGCGCATCGTGAGCATCGACACCAGCGCGGCGGAGGCGTTGGGCGCGGTTTGCCTCACTTTCGACGACATTCCGCACGTGCGCTACAACGAGCGCATCATCACTATTCCGAAGGTGCTGCACAAAGATCACTACGTCCTCGCGGACAAGGTGCGGCGCATGGGCGAGGCGGTCGCCGCGGTCGCGGCGGAGACCGAAGAGTTGGCGGAACAGGCGGTGCGCGCCATCAAAGTGAAGTACGAAGTGCTGCCGGTGCTCACTGACCCTTTCGCGGCGATGCAGCCCGGCGCGGCGTCGATCTACGACACGGTGATGTGGGGCGACGACGAGATCGCCATTGAGCACAACATCGCCTGCGACCGCGCGGTCGATGAGGGCGACGTGGATGCCGCGTTCGCGGCGGCGGACGTCGTCGTCGAGGGCGATTTCAAGACGAGCAAGATGTATCACGCGCAGATGGAGACTAAAGCGGTGCTCTGTCGCCCGGAACCAGACGGTGGCTTGACCGTCTGGCCCACCACGCAGTCGATTCACAACGTCCGCATTCTGCTCGGTGAGATTTTCGATATTCCGTTGAGCAAAGTCAACGTGGTGCGCGTTCCCAGCGGCGGTACTTTCGGCTCCGGAATTCAGATGAACCCGCCGATTCCGATTGCCGCCGCGCTCGCGTTGAAGGCGCGCCGGCCGGTCAAACTCACGCTCACGCGAGAGGAGGATATGCACGACCACACGCGCTACGCTTCGCACATTCATCTCAAACTCGCGGCGCGGCGCGATGGCACGCTGCTCGGCGCGGAGATGACCCTCGTCGCGGACATCGGCGCGCATAACATTCAGGCGTACTCGTTTCTGGGCGTCTCCATCGGCTGGTTGGTCTCGCTGTACCGCCTGCCGAATGTGCGCTATCGCGGCAGCGCGGTTTATACTAACAAAGCGATCTCCTGCGCTATGCAGGGTTTCGGCAATCCACAGGTCACATTCGCGACCGAATCACTGATAGACGAACTCGCGGAGAAGTTGGACATGGATCCGCTGGAACTGCGACTCAAAAACTACGTCGGCATGGGTGATACGTTCTGGGGACAAGGTCCGCTGGTGCGGTCAATCGTGCAGAGCGACGGCGTGCCCGAACTGCTCAAAAGCGGCGCGGAATGGATTGGATGGCAAGGAAGCTCCCCTCTCCCCAGCCCTCTCCCCGCAGGGGAGAGGGAGAGAAGCCCCTCTCCCCACAGGGGAGAGGGGTTGGGGGTGAGGGGTGAGCGTTTTAGGCGCGGCATCGGGCTGGGGCGCGGTTTCCATACTTCGAGCGCGGGCGCGCCGCAGCCGGGCGATGTGATTGATTTCTCCGGCGCAATGGTCAAGATAAACAAAGACGGCTCGGTAGATGTACTGACCGCGCTGATGGATCACGGCGGCGGGACGTTGGAAGCGATTGCTAAATTGGTCGCGGAGGAATTGGGCGTGCCGCTGGAAAAGGTGAATATCGCCCCCGCGGACACCTGTTCGACCGTCTACGACTGCGTCACGCACGCCACGCGCGGCGTCTACGCGGGCGGCGGCGCGGCGCTCAAGGTGGCGAAACAGGTGAAACAAGAGCTAATCGAGACCGCGGCGCGCTAC
>CAZSIG010000441.1:0-3890 GCA_964606195.1 uncultured Anaerolineales bacterium | reverse complement strand
TATAGACGCTTATCAACATTCATTAAAAGTCATTTTTGCTATGCTGATAGAACCCGACCTTCAAACCTCAGCGTTCTCCGCGCCCTCAGCGGTAAAATTAGCCTGAACTTGCGTAAGTCCTAAGGGGATAATCTCGTAGGTCGCCTGTTCGATCTGGCGTGAACTGAATATCCCCGTCGCGTAGCCGTAGAACAACAACCCCCACAGCACCTCCTGAGCATAGGGCGCGCCACCTTGAGGAGCATATTGCGCGTAAATGAGACTCAGATCCATCGCCGCAATGACGTTCACGATAAACCGGGCCAGGTGATCTGGCGGCAAAACATCGTCGATGGTGATGGTTTGTTGACCAGATTTTTCATAATCCACTGTCTTAAATTGGCGGGCCATGCGCTTTGCTCCTTCTGCTCTTCTGCTAGCTTTGATTTCTTGACCCGCCTATTTTACCTCATTTCCCTGTCGGAGAGAAACTTTCTCTCCGACAGGCTGCTAGAGTTTTCTCGAAGTCAGGTGACGGGCACTTATAACGCGTTTTGACTGTAACAATGACTTTGTCCGGGGGCTTATCTTGGATATAGGATGGTATTACACAAGTGCCGGTCACCTTGAACCGCGACTATCCGCTGGCTGCGTAAATCCCAAATTTTAGTGATATCTTGCGGTGGATTCGCGAATAATCAGTTCAGCCGGAAAGACGACGGATCCATCAGGAGAGTTTCCGCGCATGAGATGCAGAATAGCCTCTGCGGCCGCCTCGCCGATTTCAATAGAAGGTTGTCGTACTGTAGTAAGGGGCGGCGTAATATAGGCGGCATTAAGCTGGTCATCAAACCCGATTAGCGATACATCGTCCGGCACGCGAATGCCCCGTCGATACAACGCCAGCCGCGCGCCTATGGCCATCTGATCATTAGCTGCAAAGATGGCGCTGAAGGGCCGACCGCGCGTGAAGAGCATCTCCACTGCCATCATGCCCGTTGATTCCATAAAATCTCCCTCAATGATCAAATCGGGATCGGGGGATAACCCCGCGTCGCTCATCGCTTGTCTATAACCGTCGCGGCGTTCTATGGCATCTTGATGGGACAATATGCCGGTGATATGAACGATGCGGCGATGGCCCAACTCCAGTAGGTATTGTGTGGCCTTGTAAGCTCCTGTGAAATTATCTAGGTAGACCACTTGATTTACCAGCGCGGGGAGGTTGCGCCCCACTACCACTAGGGGGATTTGGTGACTAAGATGCACCAGATAGTCCTCTGGAATGACGCCCCCCAGTACGATCAGCCCATCGACTTGACGATTCAGCAAGGTCTGGATCGCCTGTTTTTCTTTGTGAACCTGCCAGTAGCCATCAGCAAAGAGGGGTAGATAGTCGGTGTGGTTTAAGCCCTGGCGAATGCCGCGCAAGATCGCATCGTAAAAGGGGCTGCTGATATCTTGGGTGACCACGCCAATAGTGCGCGACGTTCCCCCCGCCAGTCCGCGGGCGAGGGGATTAGGTTGGTAATCTAGTTCTTCGATAGCGGCAAGCACCGCGTGACGTTTCTCTTCTGTCACCATGTTTTTCTGGTTTAGCACCCGCGATACGGTGCTGATAGAGACATCAGCGCGTCTGGCAATATCCTTAATGGTTATTTTTTCTTTGGTTGCCATAGGGTTCCTCGCTTTCGCTCCGTTTTGTTGTCATCTGGATTATCGAGGCTAATTATACAACAAAAATCGCGAAATATAAAATCCAGAAAACGTTTTCAAAGAATGGTGGCAGTGTCTAACGAAGATAATTATTAATTGATGGTTTATAGAATGTTCTAGGTATACTGGTCATTAGTGGTTATAAAATGTCAAAAGCGGTCGATATAGTTATTTTATTAGCGATAAATACCCCCGCGCATGTCCGTGGACGATGCTTAACGGTTTAGTTATTATTCGCTGAATTTGACAAAACCGCGAATATATGGTATCATTCTGAAAACGCTTTCAGGAATGGCGGCAACAAAGCTTTTTAGAATGAAAACGCTTCCATAAATGGGACATCTATTGGGTTATGCTACAACGGCACTTCATCTGTCAGAAAATTGCTAAATGTGATTAAAATTCCCGCGCGGAGAAAGGAGAGATGTTTATTAATAAAGATCAGACGTATGGCTAATTTGGGGAGTTTCTGAGATGTTTTTAGCAAAGGAGGGCGCGTAAAATTATAAGGAAAGCTCAGAAGATATTGTTTACCAGCGCGGTACAGCGGCTATTTAACCAAAATGCTTGAAATGATTAGAAGAAGGAGGATAACAAAGTAATGTTTAGAAACAAGAATTGGAGTATCGTGACGGCTATTGTGGTACTTACCACTATTTTGTCGTTGGTAGCATGTGCTACGCCCACGCCACAGGTGGTGGAAAAGGAAGTAGTGGTAGAGAAAGTGGTCAAAGAGACGGTCGTTGTAGAAAAGGAAAAAATAGTGGAGAAGGAGGTAACTGTAGAGAAGGTTGCCACCGCCGTTCCTGCTGAGAAGGTGCAGATTCGATGGTTTATCGGGTTAGGCGCCGGCGGCAATCCGGAAGAAGTTGAGAAAGAAGAAGCTTTTGTGGAGGCTTTTAATGCTCAATACGGTGACAGGTACGAACTGGTGATGGATGTGGTGCCTAACGAGACCGCGTACGACGTACTCAAAACCCAAATCGCGTCCGGTGACGTGCCTGATATCGTCGGGCCGGTGGGGGTGCGCGGGTTAGCCAGCTTCGAGGGCGCGTGGATGGATTTGTCGCCCTACATCGAACAGACCGGTTATGACCTTAGCGATTTCCCGGCTGAGTTAGTCGAGTTCTACCAGTTTGGCACTGGGCAGCAGCTTTTCCTGCCCTTTGCCGTCTACCCCGCGGCGCTGTGGTATAACGAGGATCTGTTTGATGAAGCGGGGCTGGAATATCCACCCCACGAATGGGGCGCGCCTTATGCCGATGGCGACGAATGGAACTGGGACAAACTGCGCGAGCTGGCGCTATTTTTGACGGTGGATGCTGAGGGTAATGATGCCACCATGGATGAGTTTGACTCGGACAACATCGTGCAATTTGGCTATGACTCTCAGTGGCAGGATATTCGCGCCGATTGGACCTATTTTGGCGCGGCAAGTTTCGTCGGTCCCGATGGTAAGGCGCAGATGCCGGAGGTCTGGCGCGAAGCTGCTCATTGGTACTATGACGGGATGTGGACTGACTATTTTATCCCCAATGGCAGTTATGTTAACAGCGATATGTTGGCGCAGGGCAATCCCTTTGGTTCCGGCAAGCTCGCGATGACTCCCATCAACACCTGGTTCACTTGCTGTTTTCAGGATGCGAAGAACTGGAATGTGGCGGCTATCCCCTCGTACAAAGGCAAAATCACCGGCAAATTACATGCTGATACCTTCGGCATCCTCAAGGCAGCCAAGAACCCGGAAGCCTCGTTCGCCGTCCTGAGCATGTTCGTGGGTGATTTAGCTCCCGATCTATTGGCGGTGTACGGCGGTCTACCCGCCCGCGCCAGTCAGCAGGAAGAGGCGTTGGCAGCTATGGCAGAGCAGTTTCCTGATGCGGATTTGAAAGTTTTTGTCGAAGCTATGAACTATCCGGATGATCCCAGCCACGAGTCGGGGATGCCCAACTTCCTCAAAGCCAGTGATACCTATGCCACCTTCGCCAGTCTGTACGAAAACACGGCTGATTTGGATGTAGATGCTGAGCTTGACAAGATGATCGCGGAGTTACAAGCTGTCTTCGATGAAGTACAATAGTTCTAAGTTCTAAAAAGGACTTACGCAACTTCGGGTTATTTTTACCGCCGAGGGTGCGGAGAGCGCAGAGCTTTGGTTACAATTTTTACCTGCTGCATAAATATGACCTTAAATG
>CAZSIG010000440.1:0-3911 GCA_964606195.1 uncultured Anaerolineales bacterium | reverse complement strand
GCGTTCTCGGCGGTAAATTCCAACGCGGTTTGCGTAAGTCCTATTTAATTTCGCTCTAAGCCCCCGTCGCGGGGGCGGCTGCGGCAAAAACATCGTCCTATTCCTAAACGCCCCCGTGGACGGGGGCAGAGAGCCAGGTAGGGCGTAATTAAATCGCTTTCATAGAGTGTACATAATACTTAGACACGCAGGGAGATATGACCGCGTACGCTAGCGAAAAAATTTTTCTCTTACACTTCTCCGCGTCCGCTGCGCTCTCAGCGGTTAATTGCTGCCGGACTGCGTAAGGAATGAGAATTAAATAACTTGCGCGTTTCAATTTGGCTCGAACTAGGTGAAGAAATGTTGATGACTGTTATACGCGTTCATTGGCATCTAAGCGCACCCTTTATGGGTGCGCCTACAATGTAGCCGCAGGCTTTACGCCTGCGCTGACTACGCCAAATGCCCAAGTTATTTGTGCACCATTCCTAAGTGCTGTCACGTATCACGCATCACGTTTTACGTTTTACTCCTGCAGCTCCTCTAAAACGCCCGCGAATTCATCGGCTAATGTCTGCGCGGCTTCGTCCGATGTAGATTCGGCGAAGATGCTGAAACTTGGTTTGTCGGGATTAGTGATAAGCAACACCCATTCGTCTTCCCAGTCGATTTTGATACCTTCAGGACTATTGCTCCGTTGCTCCGCGTACTGCCCATTGAGCAAACGCATCACCTTCCCCTTAGCTTCCCAGGGACAAGTTACACTGCGTAGCGCCATGTGATACGGAGGCAATGAAGCGACGATTTCAGATAACTTAGCCTTTTGCTGGGCTAGGAATTCGAGTAATTTAGCCGTAGCCATCAAACCGTCCATCGCCCATTGAAATTCGGGGAAAATGAATCCCCCTTTACCATCTCCAGCCATGATGACCGAAGTACCGCGCAGGTCACGCGCCGCGGAATTGATGTCTGCCACCGTTCGTATAACCTTGCCGCCGTGCCGCGCCGCGATTTGCTCAAATATTGTAGGTTGATGCACCGCGATGGCAATTATCCCTTCGGGATGCTGCCGTAAAGCAAGTTCTGCCATTACCGCGCAAGCTTGAGTGCTGCGTAATATCTGTCCTCTTTCATCTATGAGAAAAATCCTCTCCCCGCCGACATCTAAACGCACGCCTAAATTGGTGTCAAGGGCGGAGACGATGCGCGCCAGTTGGGTTATCTCTTGCTCCAACTCATCCTTCTCTATCGCCATGCGCGTCTCGTCCACCGTACCGTTCAGCGTGACCGTGCGACAGTGCAGATGTTTTAGAATATTGGTCATAACGGTTGAGGTG
Organism: uncultured Anaerolineales bacterium; assembly: GCA_964606195.1. Taxonomy (GTDB): domain Bacteria; phylum Chloroflexota; class Anaerolineae; order CAZSIG01; family CAZSIG01; genus CAZSIG01. The sequence continues at coordinate 2,592 of CAZSIG010000440.1, read as the reverse complement.
GGGGAGTTGGCATAGTCCACCGCGAGGTGAAACTCCGCTTTGCGAATCGCTTTGACATTGATGGTGTTCACGAAATGCTCGAAGTATCTTTTGCTAACATCGGGCGCGTAGTCGATGGTGCCTATCTCCTCATCGAACACGCGGCGAAAATCCTCGCGAAAATATATGCGCTCTATCTCGCGCTTTTTAGGGTTGGAGATGTTTAGCCCCTCACCATCGAAAAAGCGAACATCGACTACACGGCTGTCGAAGGGAGAGACGCGCACATGAATTCCGCCCGTCGCGTTGCTGATGCGCGTGTAGTAGTGTGCGACGGGAATAGGGACATTTCGCAGGTCATTGGCATTGACGCCCGCCGACGGCAAGCCGGCAATGATAGCGCGTTTTAACATCCGTGAGCTGCGGTGGGGGTCGCGGTTGACCGTAATCATGGAATTGATAGGCATTGTCGCGGCGAAAGCCGCGCCCAGCTTAGCGGCATCTTCGGGAGTCATGTCCACGTTGACCAGCCCGGAGACGCCGTAACGTCCGAAGAGCACGCGGCGACCGCGCGCCGCCCAGATGATGCTGGAGGTGACGGTCGCGCCGATTTCAATCTCTTTATTCGGCCAAATCTTGACACCGGAATGGATAGTCGCGCCCTCGCCGATGACGCAAGAATCGCCAATCACCGCGCCTTCAAAGACCACCGCCTTGTTTTTGATATTGCAACTGCGCCCGATGACCGCGCCGCGCAGTTCAGTGTTTTCGCCAATATACGAATTGCGCCAGATGATGCTGCGGTCGACGCGGGCATGATTGTCCAACACCGTATAATCGCGAATGACGCTGGGGCCTTGGATTATGACGCCCTTTTTGATTTTGACCCCTTCGCCGAGGAAGATGGGACCAAAGAGTTGCGCGTCGGGGGCAACTTCCACCTCTCCCGCGGCGGTAATTCCGCCCCCGATATGCCGCCCTATTTTGTTTACCTGCACTATGCCGTTGAGCACATCGCGGCTGGCACGAACATACTCATTAATATTCCCGATATCGCACCAATATCCCTGCGCGACGTAACCGTACAGCGGCGCACCGGTAGCAAGCAGATGAGGAAAGACATCCTTCGCGAAATCGAAGAATGTATCCTGCGCGATTTGCTCCAGCACCTCCGGTTCGAGAACGTAGATGCCGGTGTTGACGGTATCGGAAATCACCTCGTGCCAGGTCGGTTTCTCCAGAAATTGGATAATTCGTCCATTTTCGTCGATGACGGTCAAGCCGTAATCGAGCGGGTTGGGGACGCGGTATAGAGTAATAGTGGCAAGCGCGGATTTACGGTGATGATAGTCGATGATTCTTTTCAAATGAAAATCTGTGAGCGCGTCGCCGCTGATGACCAAAAAAGTATCGTCGAGATACTTCTGCGCGTTTTTGACACAGCCCGCGGTACCGAGGGGCGTCTCCTCCACCGAGTATTCGATATTCATCCCTATGCTTCTGCCGCTGCCAAAATATTCCTGTATCACATCGTTCATGGAGTGTACGGTGACAATCACATCGGTGATACCGTTGCCTCTCAACAGGGCTAAAATGTGGGCGATTACCGCTTGGTTGACCAGGGGAATCATTGGTTTGAGCCGCCCGATGGTCAAGGGGCGTAACCGCGTGCCCGCGCCGCCAGCCATTATCACAGCTTTCATAAGATTGACAAGTTCCTCCGCGCATATTTGAGAAAATTAGCACAATTTTTTATAGAAGTCACAAGATTATAACACAAGCGGCAATAACCGTCAATAGGAGAGAGATGGGTGAGTTCACCGCGTGACTTTTGGCGCGAAAAACCCCGCTCTGGCAAATGATCCACACTTACCACAAAGCGGGGTTTTAATTCTCTGTGTAACATCCAAAAAGATACTATGCTTCACAACGCGCCTTTCATCAAAGTAATCCGTCCAGCAACTTCACTATGATACAGTCTTCTTTCAGGTTGATCTCGCGAACTACCTCTTTCGTGGCAGGAATCAACAACGGTTTTCCCTCTCTCTCAACTACATAAACGTCGTTACTACCCGTAGGCCATACATCCGAAACCGCGCCTAGTTGCTCGCCCTCATCGGTCAATACGCGCAACCCAATAATCTGATGAACGTAATATTCCTCAGAGGATAAAGGCTCTGTTTCTTCAGTAGAGACGTACAGAAATTGCTGCCGAAACTCCTCCGCGTCGTTTCGGGTATCCACACCGCCCAATTTTAGAAGGATATGTTTTTTATGCGGGCGCGCGCGTTCCACCTCAAATAATCGCGGGGGATAATTAGCCTCGCCCTCATCGCCTCCGATGTAGACGGTTTCCATCTCGGTAAATCGTTCAGGGAAATCGGTCCATATTTCCACTTTAACTTCACCGCGTATTCCGCGCGGTGCGGTAATCTTGCCGATAATCAGAAATTCTGGTGTCTCTTGCATAATAAATTTTATTCAGTAGAGTTGTTCCCTAATAAGCAGGATAAGAAAGGGGACGCGGATTTTCGCGGATTCACGCGGATAAACAACTTAAATCCGCGTGAATCCGCGTCCTATATAATTACTTACCCGTCCAAAATTTTATTT
>CAZSIG010000439.1:0-3914 GCA_964606195.1 uncultured Anaerolineales bacterium | reverse complement strand
AATACAATAAATTCAGACACTTCGCGATAGCAATCATAAATTATATTGAGGAGATGAAAAAATGGGAATATTTGACTGGTTGAGAGGAAATGGCAACGGTGCCAAAAAGAAAAATGGACGCGGTGACGCGGAGCAGAAGAGGTTGATTGACCTGCATCAGGTGGTCAAGACCTACGAGAGCGCGGCGGGCAAATTCACCGCGCTGCGCGATGTCGACCTGCAAGTGAACCCCGGCGAGTTCGTCGCGGTCATCGGCAAATCGGGCAGCGGCAAATCTACGCTAATCAACATGATTACGGGCATCGACCGCCCTTCGTCGGGAGAGGTATGGGTGCAAGGGACGCCGGTACACACCCTCAACGAGGGACAGATGGCGGTCTGGCGCGGGAAGAACATGGGCATCATCTTCCAATTCTTCCAACTGCTGCCGACATTGTCGCTGCTGGAAAACGTCATGCTGCCGATGGATTTCTGCAATATGTACAAGGCGAGTGAGCGTAAAGACCGCGCCATGAGTTTGTTGGAGCAGATGGATATGCAAGAACACGCGCATAAGTTGCCCTCAGCGATTTCTGGTGGACAGCAACAGCGCGTCGCCATCGCCCGCGCCTTGGCTAACGACCCGCCGATTTTGGTCGCGGACGAGCCGACCGGCAATCTCGATTCGCGCACCGCGGAGACGGTATTCGCGCTTTTCGAGGATTTGGTGAACAACGGCAAGACTATCCTCATGGTTACGCACGACAGCGATTTAGCCAGCCGCGTCACCCGCACAATTATCATTTCTGACGGTGAGGTTATCGAGGAATATCTGGCGCGCGCCTTGCCCGCGTTGAACGAAGCGCAATTGAAAGCCGCGACGCGCAAGATTGAGCCGCTGAAATATAACCCCGGCGCGGTAATCGTCGAACATGACTCGCCCGCCGATAAGTTTTACATCGTCACTAGGGGTGAAGTGGACGTGTTCATTCCTCAAGCTGGGGAACAGGAAATCTTGGTAGGACGCTTGGGCGTGGGACAATATTTCGGGGAAATCGCGTTGTTGCGCGGTACCGCGCGCACCGCGACGGTACGCGCCGCGGCGGATAAGCCGGTCGAGGTGATCGCACTCGACGACGATGTTTTTTGCGATTTGATGATGCAATCGGAGGCGACGAAGGACGCGCTGTATCAGATGATGGACACGCGCGCGGAGCATCTTGAAGAATTAACCCAGATGGCGTAGTAATGTTTATGCTCAATCCCCGTTGGCGCAAGATATTGCGCGATTTATGGAACAATAAAACTCGCACGATTTTAGTCTCGCTCTCCATCGCGGTGGGCATCTTCGCGGTCGGCACTATCGCGCACACTTACATCACCGTGTCGCAAGAGCTGACCGCGATTTACTCTGTCTCCAATCCCGCCAACGCGACCCTGTACACCGACCTGTTCGATGATGAACTCGTCCGAGTGATACAGCATATGCCGAATGTACAGGACGCGGAGCCGCGCAGTATGCGGGTGTTGCGGCTCAAGACGGGACCAGAGCAGTGGCACCCGATGCAGGTTTTCGCCATTCCTGATTATGAAAACATTCGCATAGACAAGATTTGGCCGGAGTACGAATTCGATGCCGCGCCAAACTTCGGCGCGGCGCGCACCGAATGGCCCCCGCCGGAGCGCGCGGTTCTGTTCGAGCGCGCCTCGCTGCTGATGCCGGGGCTGGTGCCGCCAAATGTGCAAGTGGGCGACAACATCACGGTCGAGACGCCCACCGGAGAGCGGCGTGAACTGCGCGTCGCGGGACTAGCCCACGAGCCGATTCGCGTCCCCGCGACCTTCGCGAACATGGCTTACGGCTACGTCACCTTCGAGACGATGGAATGGCTCGGCGGGTCGCGGCGTTACAATCAATTAAATATCGTCGTAGCCGGGGACAAGTACGACAAGAAACATATAACTCGCGTCGCGGAGGAGGTTGCCGATAAAGTAGAAAAGAGCGGGCGCACGGTCTACGCGACGCAGGTGCCGGAGCCGGGCAAACGTCCATTTGTAGATGACATCTTTCAAGGCAGTTTGCTATTGCTAGGCGTGCTTGGCTTTCTCTCGCTCTTCCTGAGCGGATTTCTCGTCATCAACACTATCTCCGCGCTATTGGCGCAGCAAGTTCGTCAGATTGGTATGATGAAGGCAATCGGGGCGCGCAAGGGGCAAATTATCGCGCTGTATCTGGGCATGGTGATAGTTTTCGGCGTACTCGCGCTGCTCGTCGCCGCGCCGTTGAGCGCGCTGGTGGCAAGTCAAACCGCGCAGTTGATGGCGGGGTTCATCAACGTCAACTTTCCCGCTTTCAGCATTCCCCCGATTGTCATCGCGCTCGAAGTGATAATCGGCATCGTAGTGCCGCTGCTCGCCGCGCTCGTGCCGGTCATCTCCGGGACGCGCATCACCGTGCACGAGGCGATAAGTTCCTACGGTATCAGCGGTGATTTTGGACAAGGTATCATCGACCGCCTGCTGGAGCGAGTGCGCGGTCTATCGCGCCCAATGTTGCTATCACTGCGCAACACCTTTCGGCGCAAGGCGCGGTTGTTGCTCACACTGTTGACTCTAGTTTTGAGTGGGACGATGTTCGTCTCCGTTGCCAGCGTGCGCACTTCGCTCGATTTGACGCTCGACGAGGCGATAAAATATTGGCAATACGATGTCGAGGTGAATTTTAATCGCGCCTATCGCGTCGAGGAGATTGAGAACGTGGCGCGGCGCGTGCCCGGCGTCGAGGCGGTCGAGAGTTGGGGCTTTGCCAGTGTGCGCCGCGTGCGCGCCGATGACAGCGAAAGCGATAGTCTCATCGTCGTCGCGCCACCTGCCGAGACGGAGATGCTGCAACCGACCATCATCGCGGGGCGGTGGCTGTTGCCGGAAGACGAAAACGCGGTGGTGGTTAGCAACAATGTGCTCAAAGTAGAACCGGACATCGCGGTGGGGGATGAAATCATTTTGAACCTCGATAATCGCGAAACGAAATGGGTCGTGGTCGGCACGGTGCGCGTTGTGGGCGGGGGCAATTTCGTCTATGCCAACTATCCCTATTTCTCGCGCGTGGCGCGGCGCGTAGACCAAGCAGGTAGTGTGCGAGTGGTGACCGCACAGCACGACGCGGCGTATCAAGCTGAAGTGGCTAGAGCATTGGAACAGCAATTCGAGAGCGCGGGACTGCACGTGAACTCGACGCAGACACTCGCGGAGATGCGCCAAGCGAACGAGTTTTATTTCAGCATCATCGTCACCTTGCTCTTGGTCATGGCGGTGCTGATGGCGGCGGTCGGCGGCTTGGGCTTGATGGGCACGATGAGCATGAATGTGCTCGAACGGACGCGCGAAATCGGCGTGATGCGTGCCATCGGGGCATCGAACGGCGCAGTGCGTCGCATCGTGATGGTCGAGGGGGTGCTCATCGGCGTGATTAGCTGGCTGCTGGGCGCGACGTTGGCGGTGTTGCTGGCAAAGGTGCTCAGCGACGCGGTGGGACAGACCTTTTTCCAGATTCCGCTCAGTTATCGGTATTCGTTCGGCGGCGTGGTGATTTGGCTGGTGATTGTGCTAATTTTATCATCTCTAGCGAGTCTACTGCCCGCCCGCGCCGCGGCGCGGCTGACGGTGCGCGAGATTTTGGCGTATGAGTAGGGAGTAATGAGTAAAACGTGAAGCGTGATTGCGCCGCGCTATATGTTGAGGGGAGAGATAAAAATGAGTATTTCGACAGTGTTAGTATACGAAGATGGCGTTTTTCGCCCGTTACAGCCGTTGCAACTGCCCGAACATCGCGTGTTCAGAGCAACGCTGGCACCCGCGACGGAAGATGAACGGGAAATGACGAATGACCAATTGGACGCCCTCAACGCGGAATTGGGATTTGACGTGCGCGATGA
>CAZSIG010000438.1:0-3919 GCA_964606195.1 uncultured Anaerolineales bacterium | reverse complement strand
TCTTCCTCCGCGACGCGCACCTCCTCCAATGTGGTGGCTAATTCGGTGGTGGTCTGTTGTAGTTGTGTATTAGCCGCCGCCAATTCCGCGGTCCGCGCCGTGACTTGCTCTTCCAACTGGGCGCGGTGCTGGCGTAGTTTGGTCTCCAAGCGGTGCCGTTCGATGGCGTAGAGGATAGATCGCGCCAGCAGCCGCCCGGTCATTTCGCCTTTGGGGAGATAATCCTGCGCGCCTTGCTGCACCGCCTGTAAGCCCCAGCGTTCCTCGTCATAGCCGGTCAGCATAATCAGGGGGACTTTGGCGGCGTACTCTTGTAGGCGCGTAAAGGTAGCCCACTGGTCACTGTCCATCAGCCGCAGATTGAAGAGGACTACGTCGATCTCATCTGTCGCCAACCGCGCCAGCCCCTCATGCAGCTGACCGGTACACTCGATCTCGAACCACGGAAAGCCGCGCCCCCCGTCATCCGCGGCGTACAACATTTGGCATATCAACCGCTCTTCGCTGGGGTTGTCCTCCAGTAATAACACTCTGACTGATTTCGCGTTCATAATCATATCCTCCTAAACCTCCCGCAGGTCACCCTCCCGCAGGTTTCCGAACCTGCGGGAGGGTCAACCAACTTAGTCCCATATATATTTATTAATCTTCTCTCTACTCCGCATATCAGCGCGATAATCAACTACGAATTGCTGATAAGCCTCCGCGGTCTGAAAGCGAGCGCGTACAAACGCGTTATCTATTAACGTCCCGGCGCGGCGATCAATCCATTCAAGATAATTAGAATATAGCCATTCCTCTGGACGAGTTACTAACGCGGCTTTTACCGGATTCATGTGGATATAACGACATAAGTGAATCAAATATTCCTCGCGGTCTATATGTACATGCCGAAAACGTCCCTCGAAAAGAGTTCCTTTGCGGCGCTGTTGGCGGTTTACTGCTTGTACGTAGGCGTTGAATAGCACATTGATGAACTTGGACAACGGTTCGTCGCTCTCTTGCCGGAGCAGAAAATGATAATGATTCGGCATCAAGCAATACGCGATTACAGCAACGCCATATTTATGTTGGTAACGTTTCACCAAGCGTAAACAGTGTTCATAATTGTCCGCGTTGAAGAATATCAAATTTCTCCCCACGCCGCGATTATAAATGTGATAATAGTGCCCCCTAGCAAACACATCGCCTCGTCGTGGCATTATAACCTCCTAAACCTCCCGCGGGTCACCCTCCCGCAGGTTTCCGAACCTGCGGGAGGGTCAACCAACTTCTCTACTCTGCAAATAAACTGGCGCAATGGGGATTGCGCCCTGTGCAATACGTTAGGGCGGTATCCCAAACCTCCCGCAGGTTTCTTAACCTGCGGGAGGTTCGAGCTATTCGGCTTTCATCAGCAAAATCACGCCCGCGGTATTTCCCGTTCCGCCTCGGCGTGGCGTACAGGTAACGTGACAGGTGATAGTTTGCCCGCGCCGGTTAATCGCCTCCACCGGCACCTCCGCGTAGTCGGTCTGCCGAGTGAGAATGGCGCGCAGGGGAGCTTCTAATCGCGCCACCGGCAGCCCGATGTCCAATTCCAAGAAGGGCTGCCCCTGTACCTCTTCCCCGCGCAACCCCCACAAATCCTCCGCTTGCGGATTCCACACTACTACCTCCAGCTCGCGGTTCACCGTCACCACTCCGGCGCGCAAGCCGACCAGAATAGACTCCAGAAAGGCGTTCGTTTCGTTAAGCTCGGTAGTGCGTTCGCGCAGCTCGTCGTTCATCGTCTGCAACTCCTCGTTGGTGGATTGGAGTTCCTCGTTCATCGTTTCTAGTTCCTCGTTGGTCGATTGCAACTCCTCGTTCGTGGTCTCTAGTTCCTCGTTAGTCGATTGCAATTCCTCGTTGGTCGTCTCCAGTTCCTCATTGGTCGATTGCAATTCCTCATACGCGGTCTCCAGGTCTTGCTTGGTCTTTTCCGCCTCCTGTTGCAGTTCGCGATAATTAGTGGTGTCGCTAAAACTGATGACCGTGCCGAGCGGCGCGTTAGCCTCATCCATCAGCGGCACTACTTGCACTTCCAAATAACGCCGCGCCTCCTCCGGCAAATACTGCACGATGTTCTCTCGCTTGAGCGTGCGGTGCTCCGTTCGCGCCTGCTCGATCAGCGACCGCAGTTCTAGGGGGCGATAGGAGATCTCCAAATCCTGAAGTGGTCGCCCTACATCGTTAGGGGTGAGCCGAAAGAACGCTTGGGCTGGCGCGTTGATCATCTGCACCTGTCCCGTATGATCCACCACAAGCAGTGCTTCTGGCAGGACTTGAAAAGCCTTTTCCCACAGGTTGACCTGCCGCGTCAGATGGTTTTCCACTTTATCTTTACCCGCCGCGGCTAGTGCGACCAGGCGATGGCGCATGGCGGGCGCGGGTACTTTGGTGAAGATGCGATGTTGTAATTCCACCGGCGCGAAGAGATTGGCATGAGTGAGCAACATCTCCGCCTTGCCCAAAAAGAGATACCCCGCGTCGTGGACGGCGAAGTGCAACCGCGCCATAATGCGCGTCTGCGCTTCCGCTGTGAAGTACATCAGCGTGTTACGACAGCTCAACAAGTCCAGCCGCGAGATGGGGGCATCTTGAGTCAGGTCATTGCGTCCGAAGATGACCACGCGGCGCAGATCCAGACGAAAGAGATAGCGATTACCTTGCAGCTCGAAGTACTTCTCCCGCAGCGCGGGGGGTATTGCTTTCAAGTCATCACCGTGGTAACTGGCGTGCCGCGCCTGTGCCAAGGCTTCCTCATCCACGTCGGTGGCGTAAATCTTGACGCGCTGGCGAAATTCATCTATCCCCAACGCCTCTGCCCATAGCATTGCCAGGGTATAGGCTTCCTCGCCCGAGGCACACCCCGCGCACCAGATACGTATCGGCTCATCGGCGGCTTTCTCCTGAATAATGCGCGGGATAATCTCCGCCGCCAAATACTCCCACGCGGCTTCATCGCGAAAGAAGGAGGTCACGTTGATCAAGATGGTGTTGAAGAGGTTCACAAACTCCGTAGGGTGCACTTCCAAATAGTCTTGATAATCCGCGAAGGTGGCGATTTCCACCATATCCATCCGCTTGCGAATGCGCCGTTCTAGCGAAGCCCGCTTATAACAGGTAAAGTCGAACCCGCGGCGGTGCTTCAGGTACTCCAGCAACGCCTCTAACGCCGCGCCATTTTCGGTATTATCCATCATCATCCTCCTATAGTTTATTCAACCTCCCGCAGGTTCGGAAACCTGCGGGAGGTTTGGCTTATTCCCCGCGCACCAACGTCACCAGCGCGGGGGCGATCTCCGCCAACGCCAAAACGAAATCGACCGCGCCGGACTCAATCGCCGCGCCGGGCATCCCGAAATATTTAGCGGTCGCTTCGTCCTGCGCGATAACTGTCCCGCCCATCTTCTTGACCGCCTGCACGCCCATACTGCCATCGCTGCCTGAGCCGGTGAGCACCACCGCGATGACGCGTTCCTTGTAGCTGGCGGCGACCGACTCGAACAACAGATCGGCGGAGGGGCGCACGAAGTGTACCAGTTCCGATTGGGAAAGGGATAGCGTCCCGTCACCATTGACCAATAAATGGCGATTGGGCGGCGCGATGTAGACCGTCCCGGGCGTTAAGCTGTCGCCCGCTTGCGCCTGCTGCACGCGTAGCGCGGTGCGGCGGCTGAGGATCTCCGCCATCAGGCTGCGGTGGCGCGGGTCGAGGTGTTGCACCACGACGAGGGCGGCGGGGAAATCGGCGGGGAGCGCGGTCAACACCTGGCTCAATGCCTCCAAGCCCCCAGCGGACGAGGCGAGGGCGACCACGTCAAAAGCCGCGTTGGGAAAAGGCGGCGGGGTGGGTGATTCAGTATTCATAATTGTGCTCCTAATTTGTTCTCTA
>CAZSIG010000437.1:0-3945 GCA_964606195.1 uncultured Anaerolineales bacterium | reverse complement strand
AGGCGTAAAGCCTGCGGCTACTCTAAGAAAAACCTATCGAGCGGGTAGCAGCCCCACCGCGTTGGGCATTCGCATCCGTTGTTTCTTCAGCAAATTTAGTGGATTAAGCTATTGAACCGCGCCGATTGATATTCATACGCGGTCATAAGAAACCATAAATCCGCTGACTTTCGCGCCCTTTTTCAGTAAACTCATAACAAATTTCACAAATGCTTTTTGTCATTATACCATAACTGTATTATAATTTGAAAACAACCTGAAAATTGTCGCCCTAAGTGCGTAACTAATTTACTATACGAGTGTTTTTATATATGGACAACAATGAAATAGCAGAGCGCGACGAATTGGCAGAAGAGGCTATTCTCGTCGAGCGCGCTAAGACCGACGCGGAGGCGTTTGGGCAGTTATACGAGAAGTACGTAGACCAAATCTACAATTACATTTTTTATCGTACTACCAATCATTACGATGCCGAAGATTTAACCGCGAAGGTGTTTTTCAATGCCCTAAAGAATATCGAGAATTATCAACATCGCGGCGTCCCCTTCTCCGCGTGGCTCTACCGCATCGCTCACAATCTCACCGCCAATTGGCATCGCGACCGCAGCCGCCGCAAAGTCATCGCGTTGGACGAGTTAGCTCTAGTCAGTCAAAGGCCACAACCGGAGCACTTAACAGAGTTGAACAATGAGAAGGAACATCTTCTGAACGCTGTTCAAGATTTACCCGCAGACCGTCAGCAATTGTTGATTTTGAAATTCGGTGAAGATTTATCCAATGCCCGCATCGGGAAAATTATGGGGCGCACTGAGGGAGCTATCAAATCGCTGTATCATCGCACGCTCCGCGCCCTGCGTAAAGATTTACAGGAGGAAAAGGAATGACAGAGTGGTTATCCCTTCGCAATAATCTAAGTAATCATAAATTGGCTGAGTATATCGCCGCGGTTCCCGCGTTCCTCGAAGAGCGTGGTATCAACTTGGAGCACATTGGAGTGCGCGATGAGCTTTCTTCTGTGGAGCTTCCACCGGAATTGGCTGACCTCGCCGCGCAACTCTCCGCACTGCTGCGTCCGGTACGTCCTAAGCCATGCTTCAGGGCTAAATTAAAACGAGACTTGCTGGCTGCCGCGCGTGAGCGGGAATTCACTGCGGAAGCCGCGCCTAACATTTTCATCCGTCATCCTGTCGCGATGGGCGCGGCGATTGCGGGGTCGGTATTGTCGTTATCGGTCGCGGGCGCCGCCGCGTTGTATTATTACCACCAACGCAATTAGCAAAACCGAACTGTTAGCTTGTCTTCATTTACCACAGAGTCACGGAGCATATTGAGCAATCCTCTGCGTGCTCCGCGTCTCTGTGGTTTTTTATTTCTATACCCTTTTCACCTTGCCATTCCCATTACCGTTGCCGTTCACCGGCGCGCTCCACCGCAACGCCGTCGCGCCCCACGACAGTCCCGCGCCGAATCCCACCATTACCAGATAATCATCGACGTGAATACGCCCCGACTCCGCCGCCTCGCACAACGCGATGGGAATAGACGCGGATGAGGTATTGCCATAACGGTCTAAATTCATAAAAAAGCGTTCCGGGGGAAGATGCAATGACCGCGCCGCCGCCTCGATGATGCGTATATTCGCTTGATGGGGAATGAACAGATTTACGTTATCCACCGGCACTCCGGCGCGTTCACAGACCTCGCGCGCCGCGCGCGGCATCGTCTGCACCGCGAAGCGAAACACCGCGCGCCCGTTCATCCTGATAAACGGCAACCGCTGTTCGAGCATACTCGCGGTTTCGGGGGAAGCTGCCAAGCTCTTCGCGCCCGACGGCAATTCCAGAACCTTCGCGCCCTCTCCATCAGAGCCGAGCGTCGTTGCCAGAATTCCCCCTTGCTCCTCGCGGCCACTGAGCAGCACCGCCCCCGCGCCATCACCGAACAGCACGTAAGTATTGCGGTCGCGGACATCGATAACGCGCGAACAGGTCTCCGCGCCGATGACCAGCACGTGCTGATTCGTCCCCGAACGAATCGTCTGTACCGCCATATCTAGGGCGTAGATGAAACCCGAACAGCCCGCGCTCAAATCGAACGCGGCGGCGCGCTTAGCTCCCACCGCGCTCTGCACTAAGTTCGCGGTCGCGGGGAAACTGTACTCCGGCGTGAAGGTCGCGACGATGATTAAATCCAACTGCTCAGGAGATAACTCGGCAACCTGTAGAGCGGAGCGCGCCGCGTTAATCGCCATGCTGGCGGTATTTTCGTCAGACCGCGCCATACGGCGCTCGCGAATTCCGGTGCGCGTCCTAATCCATTCATCGGAGGTATCCATCACTCGCGCCAGGTCATCGTTCGTCACAACTTGGTCAGGAACGTATTTGCCCCAACCGCTGATATGCGCGTACTTGTTCATCTATCCCTCCTCATAGCGGCGAAAGGCAAGACAGGCATTATGTCCGCCGAAACCGAACGAGTTGGATAGTATCACCTGCACATCAGCCTGCCGCGCCGCGTTCGGCACGTAATCCAAATCGCACTCCGGGTCGGGCATTTCATAATTGGTAGTGGGATGCATTATCCCCTCCGTCAAAGTCTTGGCACACACAATCGCCTCCAGCGCGCCCGCCGCGCCCAGCATGTGCCCCACCATCGATTTCGTGGAGCTGATCGGTATCTCATAGGCGCGTTCGCCCAGCGCGTTCTTAATCGCGGTCGTTTCGGTCTTATCGTTCAGCGGAGTGCTGGTGCCATGCGCGTTGATGTAATCCACATCATCTATCGTCAAATCAGCCCGTTCCAGTGCTGCGAGCATCGCCCGCACCGCGCCATCACCATCCTCCAACGGCGCGCTGATATGGAAGGCATCCGCGGTCGCGCCGTAGCCACACAATTCGGCATAAATATGCGCGCCGCGCTGCTGGGCATGTTCCAGACTTTCCAAAATGAGAATCGCCGCGCCCTCACTGGGCACGAAGCCATCTCGCTCAGCATCAAAGGGCCGTGACCCCGCGGTGGCATTATCGTTGAAATGCGTCGCCAGCGCGCCCATCGCGTTGAAGCCCGCAATTGCCAGCGGGATAATACTCGCCTCCGCACCGCCAGTGATAACGGCGTCCGCCGCGCCGCGCGCGACTGTCTCGAACGCCTCACCGATGGCATGGCTCCCCGTCGCGCAGGCGGAAACGATGGAGAAATTCGGCCCCTTTAGCCCATATTCGATGGAGACGCGCCCCGCGGGGGTATCGGGCAATAACATAGGAATAAAAAATGGATTGACGCGCCGCGCCCCTTTGTTCTTAAACACATCGTGCTGCTCCAGCGTGGTACTCATTCCCCCGATACCCGTGCCGATAAGCGTACCTACGCGTTCACGGTCAACACCGTTCACTAGCAACCGCGCGTCGTCGATTGCCTCTTGCGCCGCTGCCATCGCCAATTGAGTGACGCGATCCATTCGCCGCGCCTCTTTCCTGCCGAAAAGCTCTTGCGCGTCGAAATTCTTAACTTCACCCGCGATTTGGGTGGGTATATCCGCACAATCGAATAGAGTAATCGGTCCCAAGCCGGACTCGCCGGCTAGCAGCGCCGCCCAAGCATCGGCAACATTGTTGCCCACCGGGCATAGCGCGCCCATGCCGGTAATAACTACACGTTTCATCTCTCGCATTTTCGCTCTCCCTTTTCAAAAAAAATTTCGGATAGTATCAGCGCATTCTCGCCTACAGCGGATACGCGCCATTGCTCTATCCGAGTTCATAACATACCTCAGTTATGTTTGTTTTTTAGCTTAGCCACGCGGATATTCCGCTAATCCCCTGTCAGAAATGGGGATTTTATTTTCTCATGTGTAATAACACCGCAACGCGCTAAAAGATACGCGGAGAATAATTTTTTTGTACAAAAATCGGCGTTTTGGTATACTACGTTGAGCATGAGATTACT
>CAZSIG010000436.1:1884-3948 GCA_964606195.1 uncultured Anaerolineales bacterium | reverse complement strand
TAATTAGTAACAAAAATTATAGGAGGTGTGATTATGGAAAACGAAAGGGCAAAAATATTAGAAATGGTCAGTGAAGGAAAAATCACCGCGGAGGAGGGCGCCAAACTCCTGAGCGCGCTGCATGATGCGGAAGCTCCGCGACGCGGCAGGCGCGGCGAGCATATTCCGCGCTGGTTTCGCATACGCGTGACCGACACCACGACCGGACACGCCAAAATCAACATGAACTTGCCGTTCAGTCTGGTCGAGGCGACGATGAATCTTGGCGCGCGCTTCGCCCCCGCGATGGATGAACTCGATTGGGAAGATTTGGTGGACACTATTCGCGCGGGCATGACCGGCAGGATTATAGATATAGAAGATGATATAAAGGGCGAAAAGATTGAGGTATTTGTGGATTAGAGGACGCGGGATTTATAGAGAAAGGAGATGAATAACATGAAGACGTTAGAATTTGAGATGGGTGAGGCTACTTTGCAATTACAGCAAGTCGGTGGGAATGTGATAATCAAGGGATGGGACCGCGACGTGATAGAGTTGGCTACTCAATATGACATCAAACTGTGCGACATCGAGCAGCGCGACAACGAGTTGGTGATAAACAGTCGCGTGCCCCTCGTGCTGAACGCGCCGCGCCATATCGCGGCGAATATCGGAGAGGTGAACGGCAACCTGGTACTTCACGCGCTCGATGGTCCCGTATCAATCGAGACGGTACGCGGTGATTGCTTCCTGCGCTTCGGCGCGGGAGATGTCTCCATCAACAATGTGCGCGGCAATCTCTCCGCCAACCGCCTGGAAGGTTCGCTTTCGGTGGTCAACGCCGATGCCAACGTATACTTGAGCAACGTCAAAGGCGAAGTTGGTTTGGGGCAGGTCTTAGGTAACGTTCGGGCGCAGGTGTTGGACGCGGGGTTAAAGATGGGCATAGTGCAGGGCAAAGTGCGCGTCCGCCATGTGAATGGGGGCGCGGTGATACTCGAAGAGTGCGGGCGCAAGTTTAAGGGGATAGACCTACGCGGCGGAATGGAGATTGGCAGAGTGAGGCGAAAACTCTCGCTCAAATCGGTGCTAACGCCTGGCGCGAAATACGTCGGCAACGCCGATGGCAAGGTTTCCGTGCGAATACCGATTAACTCCAGCGCGCGGTTCACGCTGGAGGCGCACGGTATCCTGACCGCGCAACTGCCGCAGATTGAGGAACGCGAAGTCGGGCGGGTAGTGGGTCAAATCGGTGATGGCGAAGCGGAAGTGGTGTTGCGCGCGGGCAGAAACATGAAAGTTAAAACGAAGAAGAAATGGAAGAGCACCTATTCCAATTCCGCCCTCGATTACGATTACGACTCCGTGAATGATATGTTCGCGGAGATTGAGGAACAGCTTGCCGCGCAACTAGACCAGATAAACCTCGACCCCATCGCGCAGCGGAAGATAGAGAAGGCGATGCGCAAGGTCGACCGTAAACTGGCTAAAGCGATGAAATGGGCGGAACGCGGGGGCTGGCGCGCCGACAAGCACATCAGCAAGGCGCAACGTAAAGCGGAGAAGGCGCTCCGCCGCGCCCAACGCAAGGCGGAGAAGGCGGCGCGGCGCGCGCGTAAGAAAAGGGGGCGCACCGGACGAAAATCGCGCCGCTGGAACATAGAATTCAACATGGGCAATCCCGATTTTGGTAACGCAAAACGCGGCTCGCAAGCTACAGAAGAGGAGCAGCTCAATGTACTTCAGATGTTGCAGGATAAAAAGATTTCGGTCGAGGAAGCGGAGAAATTGCTAAAGGCGTTAGGGAGCTAGAATATCGGAGCGGATCCTATTAACCGCAGAGAACGCAGAGGGCGCGGAGTTTGATAAGAGATTACTCGAAAAACTCCGCGCTCTCCGCGACCTCGGCGGTAAAATTGTTCTGGACTTGTGTATGTCCTAAACGCGGTGCTCGCATTGTAGGCGCACCCTTTACGGGTGCGTTTACGCGTATACCGTAGCCACTGTTTGACAAAACCCCCAATTCCCTCTATCATTCTTCCTCGATATGAAAGAAACAAACCACCGCCCGCGACGCGGTTT
>CAZSIG010000436.1:0-1784 GCA_964606195.1 uncultured Anaerolineales bacterium | reverse complement strand
GTACCATTTCTCGCCAACAGCCAGGTCGGGCTATTTTACCCGCTCAACTTGCTGCTCTTATGGTTATCGCCCCCGAGCTGGCTGAGCTACTCCATCGTGCTCCACGTCTTTCTCGCCGCGATTTTCACCTACATCTTCGCCCATCATACCATCAAACTACCACGCCGCGCCGCGCTCCTCTCCGCGATGATCTTCGCCTTCAGCGGCTTCATCGGCGCGCAGGTCGAGCACATCAACCAACTGCAAGCCGCGGTCTGGCTGCCGCTGATGCTGGTTTTATTCAGTCGCTCCTACCCTCACCCTCGCCCCCTGCGCGAAGCCTACCCGAAGGGGTACTCCCTCTCAGGGAGAGGGGAGAATACCCCCTCTCCCCTTTGGGGAGAGGGCTGGGGTGAGGGGGTCCTACTCTTACCCCTAATCATCGCCATCCAACTCTTCGCGGGACACACCCAAGCGGTCTACATAAATCTCGCCGCGTTAGCCCTCTACGCGCTTATCCGCCCCCACAAGGGGGGCGGCACTGCGTCTTTTTCCCCAATCGCATCCTTCGTGAGGGTACTCATTCGCCCATTTGCCCATTTGCTCATTTGCATATTTGCCGCGTTCCTCCTCGCCGCGATACAACTTCTCCCCACTATGGAACTGGCGCGGCTTTCCCTGCGCGGCGGCGGCTTGGATTATTATCAAGCGACTTCATTCTCACTAAAACCAAGCGTATTGTTGGTCTCACTGCTGCCCGCGTTCGGTGATACCCCATTCACCGAATATGTCGCCTACGTCGGCTTCGGCGCGCTGTTTCTGGCTGCCCTCGCGGTCTGGACTTACATCTCCACGCGCAAATTTCGCGAGTGGTTCAGCGACGCGCATTTCATCTTCGCGGTCGCGCTCGCCTTCACCGGGCTATTCCTCGCGTTCGGGCGTTACAACCCCGTTTACTATTTGTGCTACAAAATCATTCCCGGCTTCAGCCTATTTCGCGTCCCCGCGCGATGGCTCTATCTCTACACCTTCGGCACCGCCATCCTCGCGGGCTACGGCGCGGCGCACATTGCCAAATCGACAAATCAGCAAAAGCGCAAATTGGCAAATCGGCAAATCGGCAAATTGATAATCATTGGATTAACTGCTATCTTCATATTACTACTGCTCTGGCGCTACCCTCCCTCCACCGCGACCCTAATCAAATGGGCAATCTTAGCAACCACTTCTCTACTCATTACTTATCACATCTCACGTTTCACATCTCACGTTTCACGTTTCACGTTTTACATCTTACTTTTCTTCATCCCCATCGAACTTTTCATCGCTAGTCGCGGTCTCGCCTATAATCACCCCACCGCGCCCGAAGCGTACTTCAACCACCGCAACGCTATCTCGTTTTTGCTCGCTGACGCCCAATTGGATCCCACTATTCCCGCGCCGCGGTTCCTCAGCATGTCCGACATCGAATATGACCCGGGCGACATGCGCGATTTTCAACGAATATTCGCCGACCAGTTACCGGAGCGTGAGATATACGATTACATCGTCGCCGCGAAGCAGAAAGAGATACTCGCCCCCAACCTGCCGCTCCGTTTTCATATCCCCGCGGTCGATGGCTACGATGGCGGTGTACTCCCGCTGAAAAATTACAATAAGATTCAACAGTTGTTCCTGTCGCCCGATAAGGTCTCACCCGATGGACGGCTGCGCGAACAACTGCGCCGCGTTCCCCCCGCGCGCCTCCTCAGTCTACTCAACGTCAAGCACATCATCACCGACAAGGTCTTCGATGTGTGGATAGA
>CAZSIG010000435.1:0-3950 GCA_964606195.1 uncultured Anaerolineales bacterium | reverse complement strand
AGATGGTCGAGGTTCATCTGCGCGTCGGGGAACGAGGCTAGAATGGAGAGCACGAATGCCATATAGTCGCCCGCGCCGTACAGTTCACGCCCCGCGGGTCCGTAGCAGACATAGTTCGGCGCGTAGTTCTCGTATATCTTGCCGAACATGCGCCAGTTCCATACTTCGTGATAATTGCGGCGCACGAAATCCTCTATGTCGAACCCCGCGCCCGATGGTGGTGGCGGCATGACCGCGGGCGTCGTTTGCCCCTTGACGCGCGTTATCTCGCCATGAACCGGTTTGATGCCCCGTTCGACTCGCTCGCGCGCCAATTTTCGCGCCATCTCGTGCGGGTCGAAGCCAAGCTGCTGCACGATTGCCATATTATCGCGAATGAGCCACTCTTCGGTGATGTAATTCTCCTTCGCGAAGCAGTTCGCGATGGCGCGGTAGACGAGCTTCTTGCCGGTCGGCGGACCATAGACGCTGTAGCCGGTGTTGTGCGCGACGCTCATAATCAAGTGCGAAGTGTGAAAGCCAGCCTCATCGTTGCCCGCCCAAATCACATCATTCGCGAAGAGCCGCCGGTCAGGAAAAGCCGCCAACGCTTGCACGGTATCCGCGATGACCTGCTCGCGTCCGTAGGTTAGCCCCGCGCTGTTATGTATCACGGCATTGTGGCTGTAGTAGTTATAGATTAGCCCGATGTTTTTCTCTTCCCAGATGCGATGGGTGATGCGGACGATGTAGTCCACGATGTCCACGAAGTCGTCATCAAAGCCTTTCATGCTCTGCCGCGTTTCCGCGCCCGGCGCCAGCAGCGCGGTTATGTCCTTGTGTCGCACGTCTGTTACAGATTTTGTCATACTAAATACCTCCGAAGTAGATAGAAAATTGAGATAGAGTTCGCGTTGTTACCTCTCCCCTTTGGGAAGTACCCCTACGGGTAGGCTTCGCGCAGGGCTAGGGTGAGGGGCATCTCTTCTCTCTATCTCGTCCCCATCACCACCGGCACAATGTCCAATAATTCACAAACGCGCACCAACTCCGCGACATAGTCGCCCGCCACCGCGGTGATATGGTTCGACGCGAACTCGTCGATGAATTCATCCATATCGAGATTCACCTTGACGAACGCGGTCGGCAGTTGGTGTGGCCCACGCGCCTTGACGAACTCCGCGTATTCCTCTTGCGGCAGTTCGATAGCCTCGCCGGGCACAATCGCCATGTAATACTCGCCCGCCTTGCGATAAAGCCGCGCCAGCGTGAGGGTGCCGGGCGCGCAGGTGAAATAGGTGATGCAGCCGCCGCCAGGGCGAATCGCCGGGCGCAGTTCGACGCAGCTCATATTTTCCGCCGCGTCATCGGCGCGTCCCGCGAACCAGCTACACATACCACCGCAGTTGGGGATGTAGACGGTCTGCGTCTCCTCTTTGAGATAACTCACATCGCCAAACATCGTCGGCTTGCCGCCGGAGATATGCTTGAGTATCTCCATCGTCAGCGCGGCATCCGCGTCCGCCTCGCACGCCATCGCCAATGGCTCCTTCTCACCGTCCGCGTCGTATGGGCCAGGCAGCAGCGCGGCGGAGAGGCACTGCGGCACGTAGTGGTTGGTCAAATCGGGCATACACTTGACCGCGATGAAATTCAGGCTCTTCTCCGCGATAATCTCTTTAGTCGCCAGATAGCAGCGAATCTGGAACGCCAGCTTCTCGCGCGTCAATTTCTCGTCGTAATCGACGCGGTCAACGCTGCCGGTCAACCATTCTACCATCTTCTCAGTTTCTTCGTCCGAAATCAGTTCAGCGCGGCGGATGATTTCTAGTTGGTCGATATGCTCGGTGTCCACATGGAACATGGCGCGCCACTGCATCGGGTCGAACGTGCCGGTGTCGATGCCCAGCGACCGCCCGCCGAACATGCCGAAGGTTTCGCCGCGCAGCCGCGCCGCCGCAGCCGCCGCCCGGAATAGTGGCAATGCCTGCTCGCTGATACGCGCGGCTTTGGCGCCGTCGAAGTTCTCGCGAATACGCAGATGCGGCTTGCCGATTTGGTCTAGCGCGCCGCCCGCGCCGAGCAAGCCGACTGTGCCATGCGTGCCGGGTAGTTTATTGGAAATCAGTATGGTTGGCAAATCCATTCGCTGCACACCGCGCACCACCAGATTCGGCTCCGCCCAACAGGGCACATGCGCGACTAACGTCTCGACGCCCGCCGCCTTCAGTTCGTCCACCTGCTGGTCGATGCCGAGTTTAGACCGCGCCACTTCCTTGAAGGAGTGTAGTTCGATGGGCAAACTCGCGAAATATTTCACCGCTTGTTCGTGCAGCGGCTCGGTCATGCCGCGAAATACCTTCGCCCATTCGTGGTCGCGCTCGTCACCGAAGGTCATTAAACCTACTTTGGGTTTAGTCATAATCGATTCTCCTTAATGTAAATCTCCCCTCTCCCTTTTAAAGAGAGGGTCCGGGGGCATATGCGTCAACTTAATTTTAGGGCGATGTAAATTTCTGGCGCGGAGGCGCATTATCAGCTCGCTCCAAGCCCCCGTCTCGGGGGCGTCTAAGCCCACCGCATCGCCCTATTCCTAAACGCCCCCGCGGACGGGGGCTTAGAGCGCAGGTAGACCGCGGGCTACGCTTAAGTTGACGCATATGGGGTCCGGGGGTGAGGGTATAATCCTCTCACTTCTCCAACGTGCGCGGAAACGCCTGTATCATGCGCCCGCCGTCGGGGTAAATCGTCTGCCCCATGATGTAACTCGATTCATCGCTGGCGAGGAAGATACAAACGCGAGCTATCTCCTCACACGACGCGATGTAGCCTATCGGCAGGCGGCGCATCAATTCATTATGTTTGGCTTCGTTGTGTACCACGCGTTTCATCAGTTCGGTCATCACGGGCCCGGGACCGACAGCGTTGACGCGAATGCCCTTGTCAATCAGAGCGAGCGCCATCGCTTTGGTCAATTGGTGCACGCCGCCCTTCGCCGCGCAGTAGGGCACCTGGTCGGCGAGCGCCATCGTGTCCATGACCGACGACATGTTGATAATGACGCCCTTGCGTCCCTGCTCGACTATCACTCGCGCCGCGGCTTGGCTGAGCAAAAAAGTGCCCTTCAAATCGACGCTCATCACCCAATCCCAGTCTTCCTCAGTGATGGAGAAGAAATCCGCGCTGTGATTGACCCCCGCGTTGTTTAATACAATATCAATAACTCCATAATGGTCAACAGCCGCCTGAACGAGATTATCTACCTGCGCCTTCTGACTCACATCACACTTGACGAATATCGCGTCGCCGCCCGCGCCGCGAATTTCCGCCACCAGTTCCTCACCGAGCGATTCGGTGCGTCCCACCGCGACCACCTTCGCGCCCTCTTTGGCGAATTCGGTAGCACAGGCGCGCCCGATGCCCTTAGTTGCTCCGGTAATAATCGCTACTTTGTCTTTTAGTTGCATAATTATTGCTCCATAGAACGGTAGACTGTAGGCAGAAGACAGTAGACAGGGAAAACCGCGCTCCCCTGCCTACCGTCTACCGAACACTGACTACTGTACCGGCGGTTTCACACCAACGGGATACCGCGCGCGAATGTCGTCGATTATCTCACAAACGTGACCTACCACGCCGGTAACGAGCTTCTCACCTTTCTCAACCGTTGCGGCAGTCGCGTCGCCGATGATGCCGTTGTCCAAGTCTTTGTATTCCGGGCGCGCGAACGTCCCCTCGAAGTGATACATCATGCCGGGCTTCGGGGTCATGCCGGGGGCGATGACGAACTTGCGGTCAATCAGCCCTTCGCCGCCGCCCTTGTCCGCTTTGCTCATATCTACATACTGCGGATACAGATGCAGCGCGACCGAAGTCTCCGCCTCATCCGCGTGCCACATATAGTCATCCAAGACGTTCTTGTTGTCGCGCAAGAAATCGTACCAATGCAGCGACAGGGTGAAATACCCTTG
>CAZSIG010000434.1:0-3951 GCA_964606195.1 uncultured Anaerolineales bacterium | reverse complement strand
CGCGTCCTCAGCGTTCTCTGCGGTAAATTGTAGTACGATTTTGCGTAAGTCCTATCACTATAACTCCTCACTGAAAGCTTCCGTATTACGCTGAAATATCCAATAACCGAATAGTAAAATCAACAGCGCGGTAACGAAGGTACGTACCGTAAAATCTAGGGCGGGAGGTGCGCCAGAATGGAGTATAACGCGGTACGAGTCGATGATTGACGCCAGCGGATTGACCCAGCGAATAAGGCGATGCACGTTGACCGCGTAACCGAAAACCTCACGGCTGCGCGGTAGAATGTCCATCGGGTAAATGATCGGCGTCATGAAGAAGAGGGCTTGCATCACCACGTCCATAATCATCGCGGTGTCGCGAAAGAAGACGTTCATCGTCGCCATGATAAAGGCTATACCCAAGATGAAGATGAACTGAATGAAGATGATGAGCGGTAAATACAACACCCAAATCCTTATTGGATTGCCCAATACGATCATCACAACAAAGAGCACCGGCAACGCCAGCAAGAAATTTATCAGATTCGATACCACAATCGCGATGGGCAGCACCTCGCGCGGGAAATAGACCTTACGGATCAATGCCGCGCTGCCGACAATGGACTGAATCGATTGCATCACTGCCGAACTAAAGAACTGCCAGGGTAATATCGCGCATAAGATAAAAACCGGAAAGCGCTCGATACGGTTATTGGGCATCATAAAAGTGAAGACGATGGTGAAAACCACCATCATCCCCAATGGATTCAATAATGTCCACAAGAATCCTAAGACCGAGTCTTTATACCGCGTTTTTAGGTCGCGAATCACCAAGTTTTTGATTAGTTCGCGATAACGAAAAACCTCTCTTAGATGTTCCATATCCTTTGAATCTCTTTTGTTTTATCGCTATTGCTTGCTCATACACTTGCAAGATTGTATGCACCGCGCGATTCCAAGAGTATAACTCTTGCGCTCGCATGCGCAGTTGCTTGCCAACCGTCTGAGCGCGTTCTTCATTCGTCACTAACTCCGCGATCTGCTCTGCCAGCGAATTCACGTCGCCCCTACTCGCGTAGTAGCCCCAGTCGCTCAAATACTCATGGCTCACAGGGGTGTCAAAGGTGACCGTCGGCAAGCCCATTGCCATGTAATTGAGGATTTTGCCGCTGCCTTCGGTCGCGGAGAGTTTGGGCGCGACCGCGATGTCGCCCATCATCAGATGTCCCGGCGCGTAACGGTATTGCACGCGCCCGGTAAAGGTGACATGATCAGCAATGCCCAGATTAGCTGCCATCTGGCGATAGATATCCACCCCAGGATAGCCCATGATGAGAAAATGCAGTTTAGGGAAGCGCGGTATGAGCCGCGCTGCGGCTTGTAGTAAGTGAGGCGTGCCTTGATAATCCGCCAGAACGCCGAGATAAACTACCACTTTTCTATCCAGCGGAATACCCCAATAGCCTTTTAGCTCCGCGATACGCGGCGCGTCAGCGGGGGTACGCGGGCGAAAGGTATCGGCGTTGACGCAATCGGGAATCGGGACGATTTTCTCCTCCGCGCACCCGAAATCTCGACTTAATAAGTTCGCGGCGTGAGTGGAGCTGGTCAAAATCGCTTGGGGAACACTGTTGATAAATTCTTCGAGCCAGCGCAGGGGACGGTAAAACTTGCCGTCGGGATTTAGAAAATGATGGTCTATCATCTCGCCGGTCAAGCTACCCTGAAAATCGAAGATGAGGGGGATACCGCGCAGCAGACTCAATGGCCAGCCGATGAGTGCGCCTTCGTGCAAATGCGCGTGAATTACGTCGTACTTATGACGGAGTGCCAGCTCCAAAGATTTTAGCGAGAGCAACACATCGAAGCCGATCTTGTGTCGCGATGAGCCGACCTCCCAATTTTCGCGCCCGGGAATGGGAATTGTGCGTTGAATGTTCAGCCCGCGTAGATCCTCCCCGTTGTGATAGGTCGCGATGGTGATTTCGTGTCCAAGTTTGCGTAAAATCAACGCCTCTTCTAGTATGCGGACGTGACAGCCATAATCGCGAAAAAAGGATGTCGGCGCGATCATCAGTACATTGTATGTTCTATCCATATGCGAACATAATACCACATACCCGTTAAATGGGCAAACGTGAAAGCGAAATAAAAAAAACACCGCCGCGTCTCTTGAAAACGCGGCGGTTTCAGTTTTCATGTGAGCCACCCAACGGACTTGAACCGTTGACCTGACGATTACGAATCGTCTGCTCTACCGACTAAGCTAGGGTGGCGAAAATAACGGAGTTATTATAACATTAAACCGCGTATCGTGCAAATGATCAAGCCGCTATAAGTGAGTTAGGGCTTTCTCAAAGTCGGACAACCTCCCGCAGGTTCACCCGAAGTAGCCGCGCTCAGCATGGTTATGGTTGTAGGGCGATATATTTCATCAGGAAAATCAAACCTGCGGGAGGTTTTGGCGGCGCGGTTGGTACTTTGCGAAAGCCCTATTCCCCAATATGAGTTTGAAAGCTCCGCGCCAGATCATCGCCGCGCATCCAGGCGGATTCAATTAACGCGTACATACCACCCGCGACTAAAGAATGTCCACCCAGTATCACCGGGACGGGGGCTGCCATCGCCGCGGCGGTGAACTCTTGCACAAATGGGGCGGTGATCGCGGCGGGCTGTCGCAGGTCAGACAAGAACCGATCATTGGCGGAGGGGTCTTGTCTCATGTGCGCGAAAAGGACGCGGCTATCCAGAAAAACGGCGTCCCCCATAGTTGCCAGTTTCTCAAAAAACCGCGTATTGCCAACCTCGTCGAGGTAATACCCCAACAGAGAACATACCTCCCCGCGAGCTTTGCGTCCGCTGGCGCGCATTCCGCGTTCTTCGGAGTAGACGCGAGTTTGACACGCGGTCTCCTTTTCCATATAAGTCCACGTTGTAGCCGAGACGCGCCCCGCGACGATTATGGTCGCGGAACGATTGGTGATGAAGGATAACGCGTGAACTAGGGCGCGCGTATCGAGATCAAGATTATCTAAGTATGTACGCGTGTGCCTGCCGACGTGAGGCGAAACCGATAGGGTCATCAAGTCTGTAGGAGTATCCACATCGAACTGCGTCGAAGCGGTGCGCGGTAACTCTACTACGGGGACACCCAGGTCCTCACCCAACAGCCAGCCCAACGGATTGTCGGTCGCGGGTAGTTCGACGTAGTTTAACATGCTGGCGGGAGTGAACGCCGCGAAGTCGGTGGAGTAGAAATTGTTGAGGATGACCACGCGGTCGGCGTGGTAGAGTTGCGTAGCGATGGCGCGGAGTTCCGCCGGCGAGAGTAGCACGCCGCTACCGCCGCTCACATATAGTAACTTTTCGAGACGATACTTAATGATCAGTTCGCGCAGCTTGTTGCCGAAGTGAAACGGCTCATCATCTTTATCTATCTCGACTTCTATCCCCGAATATCGAGTCAGTTCGCGCGCCAGATCGCGCGATTTAGTAGCGACGATGATCGGCGCGAACACATCCGCTTCCAACGTCTTCTCTAACGTATCCAACGTGAGCATCTCGTGCGCCCGCGCGACTAACGTGGCTGCTTCGCCATCCATCTGGCTGCCGGTCATTATCACCAGCGCGACTTGTGGTTTTTCGAAGTTCACACTCATTTGGATAAATAGGTGGACAAACACTCTCCGCACCCCGCGGCGGGGTCGGCTAAATATTTTCTACTTTTGGTGCAGTAAGCCTCGACGCGCACCTCTTTGAGCAAAAAGTAACGCGTCGATACCCAAGCTTCCAGAATCATGTTGGGACAGCGGTTACGCCGCAAGATTTCCGGTGCGGGACATTTTTTGCACAAGTTATTATTCCAATTGCCGCCGCGTGGATTGCGGTCAATCAACAAACATTTCGTACCGGTGTAATGGGGACATTCCGTCCCCGCGGGCGTTCTCATATAATTATCTCCTTAATTCA
>CAZSIG010000433.1:1223-3963 GCA_964606195.1 uncultured Anaerolineales bacterium | reverse complement strand
AAGTACTGGTGGTTAAATGGGAAGTGATAGTTAAAATGTTTACAATTTAACCACCTATGAAAGCGACTTAATTACGTCCTACATGGCTCTCCGCCCCCGTCCCCGGGGGCGTTATGCTATAAGGACGCTGCTTTTACCGCAGCCGCCCCCGCGACGGGGCTTAGAGCGAAATTAAAGTACGCTCATCGTGATTTGTAGATTTCAGACTTCCGAAGTCTTCAAGACTCTTCGGAAGTCTCGCGTTGGCTACTTCCTACGCCGCCGCAATATGCGCACCGCGTAGCTGCCCAGCAAGCCGACGAAGGCGATTAAGCCCCTAAACACTAACCGCGCTCGCGCAATATCTGCCGCCCGCGCACTAACAGCTTCTCGATGAACCCGGCGAACGGTTCAGGACGCGGATAATCCAACAACTGCCACGTCGATAAATCGCGCGTTCGCAGCACCGCGTTCGCCGCCGCGATGCCGGTGAGACAGGCGCGTTCCAGAAAGAAGGCGGGCGCGGGGTGCCGCACCCAATCACCGCAGCAGAATAGACCATGCCACGGCGTCTCAATGCCCAAGTGCCGCTCGGCGCGTCCCAGCCCGAACAGCGTATGTGTAACGTCGTTGCGCCGAATCGTCTTGTGAATCATGTGCCCGCGTAGCTCAGGAAACGCGCCCTGTAGATCGGCAGCGGCGCGAGATAGCAGAATGATGTCCGGCTCTTCGAGCAATGCGGGTGGGCCATAGATGTGCACCTCGACCGCGCTACCGCCGGTCGCCTTGTGCCACGCGGCGTATTGGTCTTGCAGGCGGTGCAGCCAGAAATAGTTATCAATGACCGTCTCGCCGCTGAAGATGCCCGATTCCACGGGCGTGCGCGGCGTACAGTCGTACCAGAAACGCAGCACCGCGGTCGCCATACCACGCGGCAGTTGGAGTTTTGCGGCGATTGGCGCGGTGTCGGGGCTGGCGCGTAAAATCGCGGCGGTGTTGGGGGCATCGGTCGCTAAAATGACCTGTGGCGCGGCGGCGGCAAGCTCCTCGTCTCCCTCACGCCAGTGAACGCGCCAGCCATTGCCCACTTGCTCTAACACACTCACGCGCGCGTCCAAGCGCACCGCGCCGCCGAAATCGCGCACTTTGCCTACCAGCGGTTCGATTAAACTCGTGCCGCCGTCGGCGGGCATGTAGGAAAATGCCCACGCGTCGCGGCGCAACAGGGTGTAAAAACGTAAAAAGGCGATGAAGCCGGACAGCGGTATCTCCTCAGGACGCGCCGAAAGTCCATTACGCGCCAGTCCGACGAAGAAGGCGCGAATACGCGGCGACCACGCCCTGACCATATCGCTGAGCCACAACCCTTCGAGCGGCTGTTCCTCGCGCAGCGGGTCTATCGCGATGGCGAAGAGCAGCGTGTACCAGGCATAGAACAGCGTCGGCCAGTCGTATGGTTTGAGCATGGCGAGAAAGCGCGGGCGGAAAAACAGCGCGAGATAATGCAGCGGCGCGGGAAACCAACTATGGCGAATCGCGCTGCCGACGGGCGCCTGTTTCACGCGCCCGTCCGGTTGGCGGTAAATCCAATTCTCCTCTTGCGCGGGTACGAACATCGGGCGAATGTTGTGCCGCGTCAGCATTGCCTGCAGGTTGCGATAGGGCGACCAGATGCCATGTACGCCATGTTCGTCGCGAAAACGCCAGG
This sequence comes from uncultured Anaerolineales bacterium, assembly GCA_964606195.1. Classification (GTDB taxonomy): domain Bacteria; phylum Chloroflexota; class Anaerolineae; order CAZSIG01; family CAZSIG01; genus CAZSIG01. The sequence goes on along the minus strand of CAZSIG010000433.1, from coordinate 2,276 downwards.
TGCGCCCCGCGTGCTTCAGTTCGATTATATCGCCGCCCGCGACGCGTCCACCGCAGTAATCGGGGTCGGCTTCCAACACTAGAGGCTGCAAGCCGCGCTCTGCCAAGTGCAGCGCGGCGGATAGCCCCGCCATCCCCGCGCCGCCGATGATGACGTCGGTTGTAGTTTGAAATTTATTCCTCATATTCTTCTGGGTTTACGTAGAATACACACCGCGCGACATAATCCTCCCGCAGGTTTAATGTTGTCAAAACCTGCGGGAGGATGTTTGAAAGCTACGTAAATCATATTCTCCATAGTGCAAGTGCCCGTCACTTCGGAAAGTGACGGGCACTTTAGCGTACTAAAATTAACGCGAAGCCGCTTACCACTCAGGGCTTTCTCAAAGTGTCATGCTGAGCATAGCGAAGCATCCCGTTTGCACTATAATTGTTACCTGCTGACCAAGATGAATCAAATTAGCGGGAAACGAGACCCTTCGCTGCGCTCAGGGTGACATATTATCCAAACTGTGCGACTTCGAGAAAGTCCTAATTACCACTGAGCTAATTTGTCGTTGATGGTAGCCAACACCGCGTTCTCTTCCGTATCTCCCCCGAACGCGCCCTCAGCCACCGCGACCGCTAAACCGACCAGGCTTTTCTTGTAGTCGGTTATCTCCTCCACGGAGGCTTTTGCTTTGAGTATGTCTCTCGCTTCTTCCAGCAGTTCCTCAAGCGAGTTCTGGCTCGCCTTATCCACCACCGCGCTATCTTCGCACTTGTCGCCCTCCAGCGAAAGGAGTTCTCTCATAAACAGGGTGGAAGACTCTATCTGCTCGTTAATCTCCCTTCGCCAGGCGCGGGCTTCCTCACAATCGACCTGATTATCCGCGATAGACATGTTGACGAGTATCGAGTTGAGCACGGCGCGCAGGGTAATCCATTCCTCGTTAGTAAAATCGACTCTCGTTGCCATCTCTTACTCTCCTTTTTGCTTTTCCAGCAGACCTTAATAAATTAAATACAGCGATCACTCGTAATTCTATTATGCTTCGCGTCTTTTCGCAAGTTG
>CAZSIG010000433.1:0-1123 GCA_964606195.1 uncultured Anaerolineales bacterium | reverse complement strand
TTTAACCCGGCGCATATTTCCACACCTCACCGCGCCGCGATGGAGAGTAAAAAAGTAACTCTTGAAACAATTGCACCGGCCGCGCCTGCATCAGAGACGGCTCCGCGAAGCATTGCTGAAAACAACTGGTGCAAATTTGCGGCGGCGCGCCGTAATCGCTCTCCGCGATTTCCATCGCACTCGCCCATGAATCGACTTTCAATAGATTGCAAGGACGCCCGCCGTGACTGCCTGCCTCTTTCTCGATGGGACGACAGGGATAAATCAAATCACCGTTGGGCATGACGCGCGGTACCAATGTGGGGTAGCAGGAATAGGGGGTAAAATCCAGCAGACCGCGCAGGTAAGCCATGCTGCCCAACACCGGCGCGCCGCGGCGTTTTTGGTCAATTAGTGCGCGCAAGAAACGCTTGTATTCCACTGAGACGAGCAGGTCGTAGTGCGGCCAATTGTGAACCGCTTGCGGCGAAAAAGATACAAGTATATCGTGTTCCGCGCAGAAGTCGAGCAGCGCGGGCGCGCCGGGCAAAGTCTCCGGCGTGAGCACGCAGTTCACTACCATTTGAAAGTCATACGCGCGCTGTTTACGCGCGTAGAACCGCACATTTTCGAGAATGGTATGCGCGGTCTCGGGCGCAACCGCGATGATTTCGCTCCACAATTCAGCATCGGTTGAGTCGAGGCTGATGACTAGGCGGTCAAGCTCGCGTAAGAGTGTTTCGTGCTGAGCCAGCAATAGCCCGTTGCTCAGCATGGTGATATGCTTGAAGCCAAGTTCACGCCGCGCGCGGTGCACCAGCGCATCAATTTCAGGATACAACAGCGGCTCCCCGCCGGTCAAAATCAGGCTGTCGGTGCCGCCGCGAATGATACGCAGCACGCGCAACGCGTCTGCGAGGTCAAGCTCTGCCTCGGCTTGTGAATTACGCCGTGCCCCAAAATCTTCACAATACGTGCAGTTGAGGTTACATCTGGTCGTTACGTAGAAAGTGGTTATCAAGGGACGCAACACTCGGTCGCCGCGCAGTAGTTTGATTAAGTTGACCAAGTAATTTTGCATCGCGTTACTCATCTATGAAATCATAATCCGTAAAACGTAAAGCGTGAAACGTGATCAGGACTT
>CAZSIG010000432.1:0-3967 GCA_964606195.1 uncultured Anaerolineales bacterium | reverse complement strand
TAGGCAGGCGAAAAAGCGTCTGTCTTAACCGCTTCCCTGAGCGGTTCTTCGCGGGCGCGGTGCGTTTACCACCGCGCCCGCGGTGCTTTTTTAAGGTACCTTCTTCCTAAAAGTTCAGCCTATGAGCAACCAAGCAAATTTACTGCTGCTGCCGGTGCCACAGTTTTTATCCTTCATCGCTGATGCAGCATAATCCTCTCCACCGCGGCGATAACTTGCTTTTTAGTATCCATCTTCATTAAGTTGCGCCGCAAGGCACGCAAGTTGTGTGTTCCGGACAGATACCCCACCAAGTGAGCGCGAAATTTATGACAAGCCGCTTGTTCGCTGGTATAGCGCGGCTTTTTCCTTCTGCGTACCTCACGCTCTATAAGTTCATGTAATCGGTCTAGATGTTCCGAGACTACCGCGAGGCGTTCTTTACTCGTGGGGGAAGTATATGGTTTGCCCGTCCAGTGGCAATAGATTTTCTTGAATATCCACGGATTGCCGATGGCGGCGCGCCCGACCATGACACCGTCAACTCCAGTCTGTTGCATCATCTCTGCGGCATGATGTGCTTCATCGATACCACCATTGCCAATGACCGGAATGGCGCGTTCCTCTTTTACTCTTCGCAGCGTTTCCCAATCTGCCTGCCCCGCGTGTCTAGCGGATGCGTGCCGCCCGTGTAAAAAGATGGCGCGGGCGCCCGCCTCTTCGGCAGCATGAGCCACTTCCGAAATATTGATGAAATCTGGCGACAATCCAATGCGCGTTTTGACCGTCACCGGCAGCGATGTAGCTTCAATCGTGGCTTTGACGATGTCATAAATTTTGCGCGGCTCGCGCATCAACGCCACCCCCGCGCCCCTTTTTACCACTTTGGGTACAGGGCAACCGCAGTTAATGTCGATCAAATCGAACCGTCCGCTCTTCTCGATTACCTGCGCCGCCTGTGCTAGAGATTCCGGCTTGGCGCCATAGAATTGCACTCCGACGGGACGCTCTTCTGGCGCGGATGCTAGGTATTGCATGGTGCGCGGTTGATAGCGCAAGGCTCCTTCCGCGGTCACCACCTCTGTGAAAACTAAGCCGCAGTGGTACCTGCGGCAAATAGCGCGAAATGCAGTGTCGGTGTAGCCCGCCATCGGGGCTAGTACAAGGGGAATATCAATTGTTAGATTGCCAATTTTTAGCGGTGTGATTTTCATGGTTAAGCTTTTAGCGATCAGCGATCGGCTTTTCGATTTGATAGTTGAGCGCTAACTGTTAATTACCGTACTCCAACGCGGTTTCAAACATAGCAACGACGTTCTCTACCGGCACTTCAGCCTGAACATTATGTATTGGACAGAACACGAAGCCACCACCGGGGGCTAATTCATCTATTCGCCGCTTGACCTCGTCTGCGATCTCTTGCGTAGTGCCGAAGGGCAGAATGCTCTGGCTCTCGCACCCCGCGCCCCAGAAGGTGATGTCGTTACCGTACTCCTGTTTGAGCTTTAGTGGATTCATCCCCGCGGCAGAAACCTGAATCGGATTCACCGCGTCCACGCCCATCTCGATGAAATCAGGAATAAAGGGCGCGACCGCGCCGTCGGTGTGCAGCAGAATATACGCTTCGCACCGCGATTTGGCGAAACTGAACAACCTTTGCTGGTATGGCTTGACCATCTCGCGATATAGCGAAGGTTTGAGCAGCGGGCGATCTTGCATTCCCAAGTCGTCCTCGAAGTGAATCACATCGACGTATTTGCCGACGGTCGCGGCATAGTGCGCGAAGCGTTTGATGTGTCCCTCAGTTAGTTTGTCCATCAGCGCGTGGGCAAATTTCTTGTTCATCAGTAAATCCACCAAAAATTGCTCCCAACCGCGCAGCGACTGCCCCGCTTGCAAAATGTGTCCCCCGAAGAAGCCGACCAGCAGGTAATCGGTATTTTCGCGTAGCTCTTTGGCTTTTTCCGCCTGCTCCTCGTAGGTTTTATCGAGATGCGCGGGGGTATCGTAGTTCTCGATCTGATCTATGTACCCTTCGATTTCGGCGATACTCGTCGCGCCCGCCAGCGGGGAATAGACTGGATCGAAATAGTGTCCCCCCGCGGGCATCTTGAGCACCACGTTTCCTGCCGCGTCTAGTGTTACCTGTGAACCATCATCTTGTAAGATGGGGCGAAATTTATCGGGGAATTCAGCGCGGTCTCCGTTAGAAAGTTTATCTTCGCGCCACTCGCGCGGCTCGTCGAAAATCGGCACTGTGTCGATGTCCAGCCTCTGGCGCATATCATCCTCGATCATCGCGGTCTGTTGGAATATATCAACGACGCGCGTCGCGCTCGGCGGCAGCCCTAACTTTTTTCTGAGTTTTTGGTAACTCACCGCCATGATGCTGCTGTCGCAAGTGCCGCCAAAGTCTAGCGGTACGCGGTCTGGTTCTTGATGGTTTAGGGCGGCTAGCATTCTTTCTCTATGGTCCATCAGCATCCCTCCTCCTTATGATTCGAAACATCGCAAGAGATGATGATTGCGCGGACGTTACCGGCAGAATCTCTGTACGGATTGGCGATAGATTCGAACCAGCGCCATTCTCCTTCCTTATGCCTGAATCGCCATTCCGCCCGCGCCTGCGCTATCGGTTTTGTGATACTGTCGAATTTAGACCGCGAATTCTTTACATCATCGGGATGTATAAATTCTGTCGCGTATCTGCCTATAAGTTCCGTTGGCGTGTACCCCAGTAGCTGCTCATACCGCGAATTGACGAACAGGAATCTCGTCTCACCATCCACTTCGCAAATAAGGTTGTCTGTATTTTCGATGAGCCACTTGTATTTTTCCTCGCTCTCTCGTAGCGCCGTTTCTGCCCATTTACGCGCGGTGATGTCGCGTCCTACCGATTGATATTCGACGATCTGCTCCTCTGCGTCGAAGATGGCGCGGTCTGTCCACTGTTGCCAGCATATCTCTCCGTTGGTGGTTATACCGCGATGTTCGTAAGTCACGAGTGGATTGTCAGGGCTGAGGGATTTATACTGTTTCTTCACGAACCCTTGATCATCTTCTGGAATTAAGGGCATGAAGCTATGTCCAAGTAGTTCTTCGCGTGTCTTACCCGCGTAACGACAATAAGCCTCGTTCACGAATGTAAGTGTAGTGTCGGGTAGAAAACGGCAGATCAGTTCGTTTTGATCCTCAACGATGGCGCGATAACGAGCCTCACTTTCTTGTAGTTTTTGATCTATCTCATGTTTATAGAGTGCCATCTCCACAACGCTGCGTAATTCCCTTCGTTTGAACGGTTTAGGTAAGTATCCAAAGGGTTCAGTCACCTTAGCGCGTTCCAAAAAGCTTTCGCTGAAATATGCGGTTACATAAATTATGGGTATATCAAAACGGGCACGAATACGCGACGCGGTCTCTATGCCATCTAGCTCTCCGGGTAGTTTAATATCCATTAAAATCAGATCGGGGCGCAGTTCCGTAGCGCGGTTAATGGCATCTTTGCCTGTAGTTACGCTACTCAATACAATGTACCCCATTGTTTCCAACATTCTTCTCAAACTTTTAACTACGAGAAGTTCGTCTTCAACGATCAATATTCGTGCAGGTTTCATTTTTTTCACCGTATCCTTTTTAAATTTGATAGATGCACTATAATTTCACTGCTGAGGGCGCGGAGAACGCGAAGTTTTCTGAACGTTTTGGGTGCACCGCGAACACGCCTTTTAATGAACACTTATGATTGCTTATGAGCTTAGATGTCTAAGTATTATGTACACACTATGAAAGGGATTTAATTACGCCCTACATAGCTCTCAGCCCCCGTCCCCGGGGGCGTTAGGGCATAGGGCGACGCTTTTACCTCAGCCGCCCCCGTGACGGGGGCTTAGAGCGAAATTAAAGTACTTTCATCATAGACCGAACATAACAGTTAGACAGCAAAGGTCTTATGACAGTGAAATAATTTCTTCTTGTTCTTCTCCGCGCC
>CAZSIG010000431.1:0-3969 GCA_964606195.1 uncultured Anaerolineales bacterium | reverse complement strand
TTTTACGCGTTGATAGATGCTTGTAAGTAAGCGTAGGGCGGCTGCGCGAAGCCTACCCGTAGGGTATTCTTAGCCGCCATTTTTCGATAATCGGTATAAGCGGCAGGTATGGAAACCTGCCCTACTTTTAGAGGAATAACATGACCGAAGAATGGATTGGGCGCGAGATTGACCAATATCAAATCGTGGCGCGAATTGGCGAGGGAGGTATGGCGACGGTCTATCGCGCCTATCAACCGAGCCTAGACCGTCACGTGGCGTTCAAGATGCTGGCGCGGCAGCTTGCCGCAGACCCCGCGTTCGTGGCATTGTTTCACCGCGAGGCGACGGCGATTGCGCGGCTGGAGCACCCGCATGTACTGCCGGTGTACGATTTCGGGCAGGTGGACGACGTTTATTACCTCGTCATGCGCTACATCGAGGGGGGTACACTGATGGATTTGATGCGCGATAAATGGCTGATGCTGGAAGGTGCGCGCCCTATTTTGGAGCAGGTCGCGCAAGCGCTCGATTACGCCCATTCGCGCAATATCGTACACCGCGACGTTAAACCGTCGAACGTGCTGCTGGGCACGGGCAACTGGGCGATGTTGGGCGATTTCGGCTTGGCGAAGATGATGGCGGCAACGACCGACGCGAGCGAGCCGGGCATGGGGCAGGGGTCGCCGCTGTATATGTCGCCTGAACAGGCGGCAGGCAAAGTCGCGGATGAACGCTCCGACATCTACTCGTTGGGGGTGATTTTGTACCAGGCGGCTACCGATACGCTGCCTTTCAGGGGAGAGAGTGGCGCGGAGATTATGGCGAAGCATGTCAACGAGGAACTAAAGCCGCCAAGCCACTGGAACGATGAACTGTCCCCCACGATAGATACAGTGATTATGAAAGCGCTGGCGAAGAACCCCGCGGAGCGCTACGCGAAGGCGGGGGAGATGATGTTAGCCCTGCGCGACGCGCTGCACCCCGCGCCGCCCAAGCCGGTAGACCGCCCGATGGCGAACGGCTTGGTACACATGCTGCTGACGGTCACGGAGGAGCAAAAAGGGAAAGAGGTCACAAATGGCATTCTGCGGCTGGCGCGGTTGGAGAAATATATCGGTAACTATCCACCCGGCAACAGCGAACTTGACGTACACTTGAGTGAGTATGGGCGGTTGCAACAGGCGATTGAGGACTTTTATGGTCCCTTAGAATCAAAGCCGATTATGGTCGAGATTGGTAGAGCGACTTTTCACAAAGGGGTCGAGGTACTGCCGCGCCTGTTCGGCGTGGCGCGGTTCGCGCTGCAAGCGCTGCCGCTGCAAATGCGCGTGAAATTGGTGCTGGATAGACTGGCGAAAACCTCGACGGAACTCGCGCTGCCGACTGATGTAGAGGAGTTTGACGATTACTACCTGTTCTCCGCGCATACCTGCCCCTGCGTCTTTCGCGAGCGGCGCGCGGGCGGTCCCTGCTGTCACATCACCGCGGGGGTGTTGAGCGAGGCGCTGCGCTGGGCGACTAGGGAGGAGTTCGAAGTTTGGGAGATGGAATGTTTGAATCAGGGTGACGCGGCGTGCAAATACCGCGTGAATAAAGCGCCGCGGAGTAGGTAGGCGGTAGACAGGTATGGAGCGAATTTCGGGAATTTTCAATGTCAATAAGCCGCGGGGGATTACTTCGCACGATGTGGTGGCGAAAATTCGCGGCATGTTGCGGCGCGCCGAGTGCGGCAAGGTGAAAGTGGGGCACGCGGGGACGCTGGATCCATTGGCGACCGGCGTGTTGGTCATCTGCGTGGGCAAGGCGACGCGCATCGCGGAGTATGCCATGCAGACGCGCAAACTTTACCGCGCTGGAGTTAGATTGGGCATCAGCACCGATACCTACGACGAGGAGGGCGAGATTACCCAAACGCGCCCGGTGCCCGCGTTGAGTGCGGCAAAGATAAGCGCGGTGCTGCGAGAGTTCACGGGGAAAATAGCCCAAGTTCCCCCCGTGTACTCGGCTATAAAACGGAACGGTGAGGCTTTGTACAAAAAGGCGCGGCGCGGTGAACGGGTGATGGTTGAGCCGCGCGCGGTGGAGATATACGGGATAGAACCCATAGAATTCGATTTGGAAGGGGAAAAATTCACAATTGATGTGGCTTGTTCATCGGGGACCTACATTCGCTCGCTGGCGCACGATGTTGGCGAACGGCTGGGCTGTGGCGCGCATCTTTACGCATTGACGCGGTTATGCAGTGGACATTTCAGTATAGAAGACGCGGTGACGCTGAGTGAATTGCAGACAAGTTTTGCTGAAGGGACGTGGCGCGAAGTGCTGTTGCCGATGGACGTCGCGCTGCGCGATTTTCCCCGCACGATTTTGAACGCCGAAGAGTTAAAGAGGGTAAAAAATGGGCTGGCGGTGACTGATTTGGCCGTGGAGAGAGAGGCATGGTTGTTACGTGCCTACGCGGAGATGGGACAATTAGCCGCCTTGTTGAGATATGACGAACAGAACGCGTGTTGGCGACCACACAAAGTTTTTGTGTGATTTTTAGTGGATTAGACAGCCGAAAGCGTTTAGCGTTCAGCATTGGGCGCGGGCAAAAGCTGACCGCTGAATGCCGCAAGCTCAATAGTTTATGCAAATTCTGGACAACTTGGAAAACGTAGATTTCAACCGCGAGACGATTTTGACGATCGGCTCGTTCGACGGGGTGCATCGCGGGCATCAATTTTTGATTCGCGGCTTGCGCGAACGGGCGAAGCAAACTTATCGCTGCTGCGGTGTGATAACCTTTTATCCACACCCGCGCGCGGTGCTCGATCCGACTAACAATATAAAATATCTTACCACTCCCGGCGAGAAGATGGTATTGTTGGATAAATTAGAGATGGATTTGTTGGCGATACTGCCCTTCACGCCGTTGTTAAAAGAAATGCCCGCGCGCGATTTCATATACAAACTATATAAAAAGTTGCACATGCGCGAACTGTGGGTCGGAGCAGATTTCACGGTGGGGCGCGGGCGCAGCGGCAACGTACACTCACTGCGCGTGATGGCGCGTTTGATGGGATTCTATTTGCGCGTGATAGAACCTGTGCATAACGGAACAGAGGTTATCAGTAGTACCAAAATTCGGCAGCTACTTGCGCAGGGAGAAATCGCAGCCGCGGCGCGGTTATTGGGACGTCCTTACAGCATCGCGGGGGAAGTAGTGTATGGTGAGCAACGCGGGCGCACATTGGGATTCCCCACCGCGAATCTGGAGGTCCGCGCCGAGCGCGTCACGCCGCCCGATGGGGTGTACGCGGTTTATTGCCGCGTCGGTGAAGATATGTACTCTGGCGTGGCGAATATCGGCTTGCGTCCCACGTTCACCTATGGACAAGATGTGACGCGCACTATCGAGGCACACCTGCTTGATTTTTCGGGCAATTTGTACCACACCGATTTGGAGGTGCAGTTCGTTCGCCACCTACGCGCCGAACGTCGCTTTTCGAGCAAAGATGAACTGAGCGCACAGATTAAGCTTGATATCGCGCGGGCGCGGGAGTTGTTGAGAAGCGAAACGTGAGGCGTGAAATGTAGGGGTGTTGCATCTTACACATTAAATTTCGCGAAGAAGACAACCATGTCACAGGAAATCAAAACTATTTGTTTACCGTTGCCGTATAAATTAGGCAGCGTAAATTGCTATCTTCTCAAAACCGCTATTGGTTATGTCTTGATTCAGTAGCGTATACCCCCCAATAGTTCGGACACTATTTGGAGACGAATATTCGTCATTACTTTATAGTTAGTCAGATGATCACGCGAGTCTTGATGGGGGCAACCCTTGACTTATTAACGAGCTTGGCGTATTCTTCCGGAAATCTGGTCCGGCTACCGGCGCGGCTGGCTCTCCAGGAGGACAGTATGAGCCTAGTATCTCAGATTCTAACGCACATGGGGGTGCGGTTACCCCAAAAGAAATTCTTGGTTACCTTATTCACGACC
>CAZSIG010000430.1:0-3970 GCA_964606195.1 uncultured Anaerolineales bacterium | reverse complement strand
GGGGCGTTGCGCTTCGCTCTATTGCTTTTAGTTACTGGACATAATGGAGACTAGGATGAAGATAACTATGACGCGAACCGGGAAAAGAGGCGCGGTAGCGCGCCCTATCTACAGTCCGCCGCGGCAGCGCTAGCCCATAATCCACGCGGTACTTCGCCCTAGCCCGGCCCCATCTTCGCCATTTGCGCTACCCGCCCCTAACCTACAAAGGCGCTGAGGGGCAGGTCTACCGTAGAGCTACTCCCCAGAGCCTTTCTATTGATCGCCCGCGCCGTGTGGCTAGGTGATCTCCACTCCCACCAGCCGCTCGAACCCCACGGCGACCACCGCGTAGGAACGTAACTGCAATTTATCCCCATACGCCGCGGTTAAGGCGCGGCGATACTCCGCTAACTGCGTCCGCGCCGCCGCGAGCTTCTCTTGCACTACCGGCAAGGCTTGTAATTTCGCCACACTCCAGCCCCGCACCGTCTCCCCGCGCAATCCCGCGTCAGCCAAGCTGACGTACTTAAACTCCAAAACCAAATCCAATAGCGGATACTGCCGCATGTCGGGCCGCACGATTAACGTCAGATCCGCATAACCGCGCCCCACCGCCGTCTCCGAATCTACGAGATAATACAAATCGTTGAACAGTACCGTCAAAAAGGCCAGCTTGACCGCGAACTCGTTCGCCCAGCGATAGTCCCGATTATCCAACGCCGCGAAACGCCGTTCGATGAAGGCACAGAGCGGCGGTAGCTCCCCGGTGCGGTAAAACGTCTTGCTCAATTGCGCGGCATCGTATTGCTCGGTGGCAGGCAGCCAAAGTTCCTGCATCCGTTCCACGTACAACTTGCGAATCACCAGATTCGGAATGCGCAAGCCCAGCTCGCCCAATTCGCCGCGCCCGCTACAAGTCAGAATGCCGAAATAATAGAGCAGCGAAGCCATGAAGGTATAATCCTTCGGCGCGTGCAACACATCGGCAACGCCGAAGCGGTCGGCTAGTTGGGGCAGCAACACCGGCGGGGTGCCGCGCAGGGCATCGCCCAACACGCGGGGGCCACCCGGCAGTTGGGCGATGTAAGTGATCTTACCCCGGTCCATGGCTAGATTGCTATCCAGCATTTGGCGCGGGGCAGTACCATAACGTTGATACTGTGCCAAGAAATAGAGCGCGAGAGTCGGATTGTAGATCAACTCCGCGGCATCAGGACTGAAGCGGTAGCCGTTGTAAAAATTGCGCAGCATCGTCTCCGGTTCGGCTAATGGGAGCGCAGAGGCGCAAGTACGCTTGATTTGAGCCACCTGTGCGGTCACTTCTGCTTCGGTGAACCCGCACAGCGGATTGAGCGCGGGTTCCAGGTAGATATTCTGGGCGATGTTGTAGCCGCTGCTCAGGTCACTCAACACGACGGGCGCCACCCCGGTGATAAAGGTGCGATCTAGCCCCGCGCCCGCGCTAGCTGCTTTGACCGCCTTGAAGATTGCTTTCAATGCCCCTTCACCATACAGCAGCGCCTCATACCGCACTTGACTATCCCCGCGCGCGCTCATCAGTACCTCGTTGGCGAAATTGTCGTATTCGTCAATTAGCAAGTATAGCTTGCCCCCCGCGCCGCGTACGGACATCAAAAGAGACTCGAAGGAGGAGATCGCGTTGTCCTGGTTGATCTCCAGGGCATACGGCAGCCAATGATGATAGTACTTCGCAAAAGCCGCAATTTTATCATTCACATGTTCGTGTAGGGCTTGTCTGATCTCTGCCGGTTCCCCCGATGGATCCACCATCGAAAAATCCCACTTCATCACGAAATACTGATTATGGCGCGGGGTAGGATTTTGGCCAATTGCCAGGTGGCCGAACAGGCGCACGAATTCCTCAGCCTTTGCCAGATCATAGTAGTTCTCCAACGTTGATAGCCAGAGGCTCTTCCCAAAGCGGCGCGGGCGCAGGAACAGTAGGTTACTACCCCACTCTTCCACCGGCGCGATGAACGCGGTGCGGTCGACGTAGAAATAGTCCTCGGTCATCATCTTATAAAAATCGCAAATCCCATACGGAAATTTCATCGGGCACCTCCGCTACGCTATACTCTAACCGGCTTGGCTACGTGGCTTGATTATACCCCGTCATTATCCAAAAAGAAAACGCCAACCGGTACGCGGCAACGATTACTCATGGGGGCAAGTTCGCTATAGCTAGTGAGCCAGGGCGCGAGACAGAAATGCGCGCTGTGTTGTCTGTAGCAACAACATGAAGTAAAATATCTTAATCCGGAGTTGGGAGGGGGTGATTAAGTAGGTGTAATATGCGAGAGGTCTGGACGCAGCGGCGGACGAATGGTAGTTGAACCGCGCCGCGCCGCGCTCTGGCGCGGTTAATATAGAAAGTCGTCTTCTGCCAGAGCAGGAGGCACGATGATTTTTTGTTTTGAATAGGACTTACGCAGTAGGATGCTCCGCGGGGGTTTGCAACCCCCGATTAGCGTGGAAACGCCTCTTTGGAGCTTAAAACGCCGGGTGCAAACCTGCTTGGAGCGTAACTGCGTAAGCTCTGTTGAAGATAAGGAGCGAATTATGATAGAGGGAAAGAATAATAAATATGATTACAGGGGAATTAGCCACATTGCAGGCATGATCTTCATTGACCGCACTTTTCCCGTGAAGGCGCGGGAAGATTTTAGGAAAGCTGTCTGTGATGTAGGTGGGGAGAGTCTCTATGAAAGTTTAAGCCCGGATGTCATAGCCCTTTTTGAGGAGGGACTGCATCACCCGCGCTTGTGGGAGGTTATTAAGTTGTGGTGGAAAACTTACGATGAAGCCCGCGCGTGGGGCGAGATTCCTGCGGTAAAGGAATTTTGGAGACCAACATTGGAGGATGAGGCAAAGGATGTAGCTGCTTAGTGTGTAGAACGGCGGCTAAACCTGCCGTTAGTTTAGGGCGCGGTAGTTAGCTCGGTTTGGTGAATAGCGAGAACTACCGCGTATGGAGGAGTATTCGGATGACCGCTTTGCCGCAAAAGCCTATTCGGGTTACTGCCGCGCAATGGCTGCTATGCGGATGTCTGGGCTTAACCGCTACAGGGATAGCCTTGCACTTATTTTTCCGCATATTTATTGATCACCGCCCACTCGATAGGTTTTATCTCACGTTGATGTTCATAGCTGGGAGTGCAAATTGGCTGGCGCTGCGCTGGGTAGCGCGGTCTGTGACGGCCGCGTTGCTGTTTTACTCGTGGGTAACGATGGCGGTGGTATATGTGATACTATTTTATGACTTGATAAATCACACCGCGACGACTATGGCGGTCGGCTTCGTGCTCTATATCCATCTTTTCGCGTTAGGGCTAATTGTGGGGTTTAAGCCCGCGGTATACTATGCCACGGGCATGGCGGTGGTTTGGGTGGTGATTGGCTTGATCTATAATCGGAGTGGCGAGACCATCCCCCGCATCTTCTTGGCTTACGGCATCGCCCTGCCCGCGAAGCTAGTGGAGCTAGTGATCGCCGAGAATACGGCGCGGTTATCGCGTATCAATGCGGAATTGCGGGCGAGCCGCGAGCGCTTTCGGATGCTGTTCGAGCACGCGCCGCTCTGTGTCTTCGAGGTGGACATGCGGATCACGCCTCCGACCATCTTGCGCGCCAATCGTCAGGCGGAGCGAGTCTACGGCTGGCCGGCTGCGGAATTCAGCGGGCTGCCCGCCATGCAGCTCGTCTCTCCCGCCCATCTCGCCGTACTGGAACAGGCTGTCGCCGCCCTGCGTATCGGGCAACCCCTCACGCTGGAGACGGTCAGCCTGCGCCGCGATGGAACGGAGTTCCCCGCGCGCGTTAGCGCGGCGGCGGAGGATATTGAGCACGTTATTTTCACGGTCGAAGATGTTACTGCGGAACAAACGGCGCGGTCGGAGGAGGAGGCGATCACCGCGGAGCGGCAGCGTATCGCCCGCGAGATTCACGATGGGTTAGCACAAGATTTAGC
>CAZSIG010000429.1:0-3981 GCA_964606195.1 uncultured Anaerolineales bacterium | reverse complement strand
TCCATTCTAAGTAGATTCATGACTCTACCGAAAAATTGGGAGATTTACCACAGAGGCGCGGAGTACACAGAGTTTTTAAGGACGCTCTGTTTGTCTGACAGATTTAACCTTGACTCCACGTCTAGGGTTTTCTCAAAGTCGTCAAACCTCCCGCAGGTGGGGACACCAGAGCCTTGCGCCAGCGCGGCTACGTTGGTAGAACCATATATTTGGCCCGGAAAATCAAACCTGCGGGAGGTTTTGGCTGCGCGGTTTGTACTTTGAGAAAGCCTTGACTCCACGTCGCGGTTGAAGGGACACTGATTGACACAGATTTTCACTGGTTTAGGGATTTTTATAAAAGAGTTTATACAGCCCGCGTAGGGCGGCTTTCTTAGCCGCCGTTCCATATCATTAGCACAAATGGCAGGTAGGGAAACCTGCCCTACCCCACAAATCCGCATAGAGCCGTTTTTATAAAATAAATCAGTGTTCATCGGTGTATATCAGCGTCCAATTTTCAGTAGAGTCAATAGTATTTAGCACCAAAGGGCGAAGAAAATGAAATTTATCAATAAATTACTAGGTCGCGGTCGTTACGCTTCAGATTCGAGTGGGAATGTAGCAAAAGAGAGGTTGCAGTTAGTTTTGGCTTATGATCGCGTCAAACTGCCCCCCGCGCTGATGCAGACCATTCGCGATGAGATGATCGAGGTCATATCCAAATACATCGAGATCAACGCGAATGAGATAGAGATTAGTCTGACGCGCGAGGAGGGGCATAGCTGTCTCGTGGCGAACATTCCGGTTATGGGTACGCGGTCGCACGTTAAGTGATTTAGAGCTTACGCAAACTGAGTTTAGATTAACCGCAGAGGGCGCGAAGAACGCGGAGCAGGGCAAAATTTTTTTACTGTCATATGCGATCATAAAATCCTGAGTGTCTAAGTATTATGTGCGTCCTATGGAGATGGTTGCGGATACGCTCTAAAATGCTCCTAGCCCCCGTCCCCGGGGGCGTTTAGGAATAGGGCGACGCTTTTGCCCCAGCCGCCCCCGGGACGGGGGCTTAGAGCGAAATTAAAGTTGTTCCATATAGTCTGTACATAATGGTTAGACACTTAAGGTCATAAAAGTTCATTAAAAAACTTCGCGCGCTCCGCGCCCTCGGCGGTAAAATTATTTGGTACGATTGGTTTATGGCGAAAAGATGGTGGCGTAATTTCGATTTTATACTATTTGGTTGCACGATAGCCTTAATCATTTTAGGGGTTGCCCTGATTCACAGCGCCGAATACAAAGAGCCTGATGGAAACATCGTATTGACGGAGATGTTCTACTTTCGGCAGCTCGTCTTCGCGGGGATTGGCATCGTCGCGATGTTCATCGTCGCGGTGATAGACTATCGCCTCTTGACCAGCCTACAACGCTTCGTATATATCGTCACGGTGGGCACTCTGGGCGGCATATTTTTCGTGGGGCAGGCGACACACGGTTCGGTGCGCTGGCTGACCGAAGGGAGCATTCAGCCTTCGGAGTTGACCAAAGTACTGTTAATCCTCGTCTTGGCGAAATACCTCGCCGACCATGACGGACAATTATCTAATCTGCGCTATCTGCTAATCTCCTTATTTATCGCGGCTGTTCCCATCGGCTTGATCTATTTGCAACCGGATCTAGGCACCGCGCTGACTTTGGCGGTGATCTGGTTCGGCATGGTCTTCATGGCGGGGTTGAGCTTCGTGCAGGTGGGATTTATGGGCGTACTGGGCATAGCGACCGCGCCGTTCGTCTGGCTTCAGTTGGAAGACTATATGCGCGAGCGCGTGTATAACTTTCTGTTCCCCGAACGCGACCTATCCGGCGCGGGGTTTAACATACGCCAGGCACTCATCAGTATCGGCTCCGGGGGCTTGGTGGGCAAGGGGCTGGGCAACGGGAGTCAAAGTCAGTTGCATTTTTTGCGCGTCCGCCACGCGGATTTCATTTTCTCCGTTTTGGGGGAAGAACTCGGTTTCTTGGGCGCGATATTGTTGTTCGCGCTCTTTATCGTCATAATTTCGCGTATCCTACGCGCCGCGTCGTTGGCGAAAGATGGTTTCGGGCGGTACATCTGCTGCGGGGTTGCCACGCTCATATTCTTCCAAATGTTCGTGAATGTCGCGGTCAACATGAGCCTGCTCCCCGCGACCGGCATCCCGCTACCCTTTGTCAGCTACGGCGGCAGCGCGCTGGTCACTTTTTTAATCGCGGAGGGGTTGGTGCAAAGCGTGGTGATGCGCCATAAGAAAATCGAATTTAATTAAGCGACCGATTGATGAAAAGTGCTCTTGCGCGAACTAGCTCATCGTCTAGTTCGCGCTTTTTTGAACAACTTGGGTCTCTGGGATTTTGCAGGACGCGCGAATAAAGTGACTTGTAGGGCGGCTGCGCGAAGCCTACCCGCAGGGGTATTCCATAGCCGCCGTTTAAGGTAACTATGGATACGGCAGGTAAGAAACCTGCCCTACCATACAAACCCCCAAAGATCCGACAGCTTTTTGCTGGTGCGATTCCGTGATATAATTTGTTCACTGGAGGTAATTTTTTATGAAAAATGATAATGCAGCTAATCCTTTTATAGTTGGTAGTCCGGTTCCCCCGGACAAGTTTATTGAACGCCGCGCCGCGCTCGATGATTTCATCAACTACGTCGGCGCGGTGACGCCCGGCAACTGGTCGATTGTCGGCTGGCAAAACAGCGGGAAAACTTCCTTGTTGAAATATGTTGTGGCGCGCGGAAAAAGGCTTTTACCTAATGGAGAACGATATTTCTTCGCTTACGTCGACGCTGCGAGTGATAATTGGACAACAAACCGCGAGTTGCTGGAGACGATTAGCGAGGCAATACTCACCGCGACATCCGGCAAGCTGAAATGTGATAAAAATGTCGCTAATATGAACGCGTGGAGCGCTGACTTGAGGTTATTCCGCAGTCAAGGCAATATTTTGGTGCTGTGTCTGGATAATTTTGAACAGTTGTTCAGTCTAGCGCGAGAACGTCATTTCCCCGCGAATTATCTCGACGGTTGGCGTTCCTTGGCAACCGAAGGTATCACGTTCATCACCGCGTCGCGCTGTCCGTTGACAGATATTTATGAAGCGGGCAAACTCACATCGGAATTCTATAACATTTTCACTACGACCAATTTAGGGGCTTGGACTGACGAAGAAGTCGATGCGTTCTACGCGGCATATTGGCCTAACACGGTCCCGAACTTTGCTGACCGCGCCTTGATTGCTGAATTAACCGGAAATCACCCTTTTTACACCCAAATGGCAGCTAACATCGCGGTCAGGATACGGCGCAAGCATAAATTGCTGCATGGGGACATAACAGATAAACTACGCGAACGATTTGCCAAAGAAGCACGAGATAAAATGTTTGGCTTATATCGAAACTGCGACAACCGTCCGTTACGCGACACGGTGCGGCACCACGCGGAGATGACAGGTTTTTATGCAGATAACGCCGCAGTTGAGAAACTGAAAAATTATGGCATTTTAATCGATACTTCCCCCGCGCTGCGTTTATTCAGCCCCGTGTTTGCAGAGGGAGTAAAATCGCCAGAATGGGAAAGGCGTTGGGAGAAGTTGATGGCAATTCAAGAGAGAAATGAGCATGTAGAAGCTGAAGGAAATACTACAACCGCGCCTGAAGAATCTCCTTCGACGCCGTTATTAGGTATATTAGCTTCTGGAGCATTGCTGTTCGCTATTGTAGCCGCTGTTTATCTAGTTACCGCGCAGGGCTTTTTTAGCGTTGCAACAGTGACCATAGTAGTGCTACTCGCGTTGATTGTCTATGATCTAACTGTTCGTGGCAAATTGACTAAAGAGACCATCGATTTTCTAGGAAATTTAATACCTCCTATGTGGCGCGGAGGCAAAGAGAACAAATAATCAAACCACTCGCGGCGCTCAGGCGGCATCCAATCCGCCCGCACAAGGCGGGCGGCAATG
>CAZSIG010000428.1:0-3986 GCA_964606195.1 uncultured Anaerolineales bacterium | reverse complement strand
CCGGGCGATACGCTCATATAATCGCGCCGCGCGCCCCTCACCCTAACCCTCTCCCTTGCAGGGAGCACTCCTTCGAGTAGGCTGCGCGCAGGGGCGGGGGATGAGGGTGATTTTCGTTCATTGGTGGTGCGGCAATCTCATGGAAACTACTCCATAGAAAAATCCGCGAAAATCATGAAAATCTGCGGTATCTGCGTTCTATCTTCCTACTGCGACCTAATCCGCATATATTGTAAACCTGCCTGCGCGAACTCGCGCGGCGATTGGTGATACGGATACATCCTGAACTTCAACGCGTACCCCTTCCACAGCTTATAAATCAACCAGAACGCGGGGTTAGACGGTAGCTTAATCAATTGTCTGACCAACGGTTTCAGCCACGGAAACTCTACCGTAATCGCAAGCAGCTTTTGCAGATTCTCAATCTGCCGCTTATCCGCGGGGTCAGCGAAGCGAATGAGGCTTCCCTCGGTGACGGAGCCGGACAAATCGTCGAATGTGCCGTCCATGTATCCCTCGCGCAGCGCCATCTCACCCAATTCAGTTTTGGGATACGGCTGATACAAAAAGACATTCGCGTAATCGGGACGGCACGCGATATTCAACTCCAATGTCTCCCAGTCGGTCGCCAGCGAACCGCGCGGCAAGCCGAGCATGTTGTTGGTCATCAGGGCAATACCATGCGCCTTAATCAACCGCGCCGCGGTGATAATCTCCTCTTTGCTCATATCGCGCTTGAGAATCTCGTTTCTCATCTGGTCGTTCGCGGTCTCCAAGCCGAAACTCACGCTGACGCACCCCGCGTCTTTGAGCAACCGCACTATTTCATCATTTATCAAATTGGCGCGCACCTGGCACCAAAACGGCAACCCGATTTCGGCGTGATAGCGCGGCGCAAACTCGCGCAGCCACTGCCGATTGAGGATGAAGGTATCATCCAAAAAGAGTACAAATTCCAGTGGATGTTCGCGCTGCACCGCCTTAATCTCGCGCAGCACACTATTTACCGAGCGCCGCCGCACCCGCTTCCCCTTGCCATCGTACAGTTCCGAATACGCGTGATTGAAACAGAAGGAACAATTGTAGGGACACCCGCGCGCGGTGATAAAGGGTCTGATACGGACGTTTTTGCTCGGCGCGTGATTGCGATACAGCAGTTCGCGGTTCACGAAGGGCAAGCTGTCCAGGTCATCCACCAGTGGGCGCAGTGGATTATGATAAACCTGCCCATCTTTTTTAATAATCCAGTTTTGAATATGCTTAATCGGCTCGCCGCGCTCTAGCGCGTTCAGCAAATCGAGTGTGGCGAATTCCCCTTCACCGATGCAAACCGCGTCTACCCCCTCCTCGTTGATGATCTCGGGGAAGAAAGTCGGGTGCGGACCGCCGAAGATACTGAGCGGTTCGGGTAAACCCGCCGCGCGCGCCTGTGCTTTAATCCGCTTATTGACATCCAAGTAATACTTTTGTGTCCCGGTGTATACCGAATAGCCCACGACACGCGGTTGCATTTCTCGCGCCACCTGCAACGGGTCAGCCTCCGTCGCGACTACCAACTCCACTTCATGTCCCGCCCGTTCGAGGACACTGGCGATGTGCAGTATCCCATGCGGTTCGTTATCGATCGATTTAATTATAAATAATAAACGCACAATGTTTCCTCGTAAAGAAGAGAATATGTGAAGCGTAAAACGTGCTGCGTAAGATTAACGCGGTCATAAAAGAGTAAAAATCCACGCTATTCGCGTTCTATCAATAGTCTCCCTCAAATTCGCGTCGATATTCGTGATAATAGCTCAACGCGTCGTAGACCTGCGCGGCGGACAACTGGTCATAGCTCTCTAGAACCTCATTCACGTCACTCCCGCTCTCGACCATCTCAGCGATCTCTCGTATCGTAACTTTTGTCCCCCTAATCACCGCCGCGCCGCCATCCAGCTTCAACACGAAAGGGTGCTGTGAGGTGACATGGCGTTCCAAACTATCCTGCAACGCTTCGAGCATATCGCGCAGGTGTCGCATCTCGCGTTTGATAGCGTTCAACTCATCGTAAACTCGCCAGAAATCGCCTGTGCCGCGTTCTTGTCTCATGGTATAATCCAAGTTCCCCCAAACTGCCGCCTATCATACCGCGTTTTAAGTAACGTGAAACGCTACCTATAAAATATTCTCTGGCTTCTAGCTTCAAAATCGACACAATAAATTATATCCCCCCTGTGCGATTTGCGCAAGGTTATTATACGCGGCGCGGTAGATGTGGCAGATTTGGAAATAACATAGCCCCGAAGGGTTTTCAAAACCCTTCGGGGTTTATTAGGCTATCTCATAGTAGTTGTCTATCACGCGGACAACATTGCCAACCAAGCTTCAGGGGTGTAATGCGGCAACACCTCGGGTAAACTGTCAAAGTGCTGGTCGTAGGAGAGCAAAGCTTGACATTCAGCGATGTAAGCAACCCCTTGCCCCAAAATGCGATTTTCGCTGTCCGTTTTGGCTTCACGTACTAATTTTTCAAAATCCTGTCCGTCCAAACTTTTGGCGAACTCTTCTAGCGTCATACTCAGCACCTCCGAATTACCGAGAGAATATAGATAGATTATAACTCTATTTCGCGATAGTGTCAAAGAACTAGAGCACCGCTGCGCCGCTGTAGTTAAACGGCGTTTCATTCTTAGCGCGCCAGCACATGCCCCGTGTTTTTTTCTTTATCCGCTCATCATAATTTTTTATGTCCCCACAGTCATAAAAAACTACGTTATCTAAAATTGACACCGCGCCGCGTTGCGCTTATAATTTAGGTCAAGAACAGAATTAATTGTCCCCACACGCGTGGGGGTGAACCGCGTTAGTAGCCATCTTGGTTAAGCTAACACGCTCATTGTCCCCACACGCGTGGGGGTGAATCGCTCATAGTTCCCAGTGCCGCGGCGCACGCCCCGCGCCTTTGTATTGCCCGCTGGGGCAAAATCGGCTACAATTTATGCTATGGAAAATCTAGTTAAAGTAACCACAGATGGACAGATTGCTATCCCTCCAGATGTTCGCCAGGCGGTCAGTATTCAAGAAGGCGATTACGTCGCGGTGCGATTTATGCGCGATGCTATTGTATTGATTCCCCAGAAGATAATAGACCAAGAGCAAGCCTATTTTTGGACAGAGACTTGGCAGCGCGGGG
Organism: uncultured Anaerolineales bacterium; assembly: GCA_964606195.1. Taxonomy (GTDB): domain Bacteria; phylum Chloroflexota; class Anaerolineae; order CAZSIG01; family CAZSIG01; genus CAZSIG01. The sequence continues at coordinate 811 of CAZSIG010000428.1, read as the reverse complement.
AACGGCAGGCAGACGCGGATATATTGGCAGGAAGAGTGCACAGCTTTCAAGACGTTGAGGATTTGATTACTGACTTGGATTCATAGGGGTATTATGCCTATACAACGTACCGAACGCTTCAAACACGCCTATAAGAAGCTGCCTCCAGAGATCCAAGAGCGCGTTAAGAAAACGCTGCGCCTGTTGGTAAGCAACATTAGACACCCCAGCTTGCGCGTTAAGAAAATACAAGGCACGGGAAATATCTGGGAAGCGCGGGTGAGTCGTTCTTGTCGGCTGACATTTCAAATAGAGGGAGAGACTTACATTTTGCGTAATGTGGGGGAACATGACCACACCCTCAAAAACCCCTAATTATCGCTAACTATGAAAAGCGCGGCGGCGTATGCCCCGCGCTTTTGTGTTTTGTCCCTACACAAAGTATAATTGAAAGTATGAACACTCAGAGACGACCAAAATTAACCAATATCCAAGTGCCTACAGATACGCTATTAGCTGAGGCAGAGCGGCGGTTACGTTGTTTATCTCCAGCGCGGCTATCGGCGGCGGTAGATTTTCTCGCTTATCTGCAAGAGCGCGAAGAAAACGAGGCAACTCAAGAATTGCTCCGTATTCCCGACTTCATGGCTGACCTTCGAGAAGGTCTAGCACAGGCAGAACGCGGTGAAGTGGTGCGCTGGGAGGATATTCGCGAAGATGTATGAGGTTATTCTCACCCGCAAGGCACAGAAATTCTATCAATACAGGATAAGAGCAGCGCGGCGGCACATGCCCCGCGCTTTTTGTACTTAGGCGCGGCGCGGAGTATAAT
>CAZSIG010000427.1:0-4016 GCA_964606195.1 uncultured Anaerolineales bacterium | reverse complement strand
ATGGTGCGCAAATAACTTGTGCATTTGGCGTAGTCAGCGCAGGCGTAAAGCCTGCAGCTACATTGTAGGCGCACCCTTTATGAGTGCGTTTAGAGGGCAATGAACGTGTATGAACGCCATTAACGAGCCTCCCCTAGCGCGTGCTAGATCCAAACCGCGCAAGTTATTTAATTCTCATTCCTTAGGAAGTAGGAGACGTGGTCAACTCAGCGCTCTCCGCGTTCTCTGCGGTAAAATTATAGTGTGTCATATCGATATAATGTCTAACAAAAAGTGGGCATGAATAATCTAGCGCGTTTTTGGCGAAACTTACCTCTCAGCAGCAAACAGGCTCTCCTTGCCAGCCTGCTGGTGATGGCGGTGGTATTCGCGTTGACCTATCTGACCGTGCAACGCGAACGCGCCAGCTTCCAACAGGGGCTGGAAAGCCAGGCTGAACTGCTGCTGGAGACACTTCCCCTGACGATGCGCGATCAACTTTATCGTCTGGAGCTTGACGAGTTGGCGGACATCGCCAGGGTAGTGAGTGGCAACGAAAACGTCGTCATGTTTGTCGTGTATGATAAACAGGGCGCGATTTTGGTCGACGCGTCTTTGGATAAATTGACGTTTTCTCAAGAGGTTGATCCGTTGGGGGAGCAACTTATCGGTTTCGCGCGCAACGATTCGCGACAAGATGATGTTCACCTCGATTGGCAACAGGAACAACTTATTGCGGGACGCGCCATCACTTTGGGCAATCAGCCGATCGGCGCGGTGGCGATCGGCTTGTCCACCGAACCGCTGAATCAGAAGATTGCCGCGCTCACACGCCAGAGCGTGCTGCTCGCGGTCGTTACGCTGTTGATCGGCGGCGGGCTGAGCTTTTGGAGCGCCCGCCAGATAACGAATCCCCTCAGTGAGTTGACCAACGTCACCGCGCAGATGGCGAGCGGCGATCTGTCCAATCGCGTGGAGGTGCAATCCACAGATGAGATCGGGCAATTGGGTTACGTCTTCAACCGCATGGCGGACGCGATCCAGCAACGCGAGAGTGAACTGCGAGAGTTCGCCGAGGGGTTAGAGCGCACCGTCGCGGAGCGCACCGCGGAGTTACGCGCGCAGAACGACGCCTTAATCGCGGCGCGTCAACAGGCAGAAGCCGCAAATCGCGTCAAGGGCGCGTTCTTGGCGATGATGAGCCACGAGATACGCACGCCAATAAACGCCATTTTGGGATTCGCCCAACTTATGACCAACGATACCGCGCTCTCTAGGGAGACGCGAGAAGATGTGGATACGATCATTCGCAGTAGCGAATACCTGTTGACGATCATCAATCAGGTGCTCGACCTATCAAAGATTGAAGCGGGGCGGCTCACCCTCAACGAGAAGGCTTTCGACCTCTATCATCTGCTTGATGATCTGGAGAATCTATTTCGGCTGCGCGCCGCGGATAAGCAGTTGCAATTGGTCTTCACTCGCGCCGCGAATGTGCCTCAGTATATTCGCACCGACGAGGTTAAGCTGCGCCAGGTGCTGATTAACCTGCTCAACAACGCGCTCAAATTCACGAATGAGGGAGGCGTCGCGGTGCGCGTGCGGGCGCAGGATCACGAACCACCGCAAGAATTGTACTTTGAAGTGGAGGACACCGGCCCCGGCATCGCCTCAGAGGAGCTAGATGAGATATTCGAGGCATTCGTACAAACGCGTACGGGAAAATCCGCGCAGGAGGGCACCGGCTTGGGGTTGCCGATCAGCCGCAAGTTCGTGGAGATGATGAACGGGCAAATGACCATCGAGAGCGAATTGGGGCGCGGTTCCACTTTCATATTCAGCGTGAGCATCAACTTAGCCGAAGTATCGGAGGTCAAGGACAAGACGACCTCGCGGCGCGTCATCGCGCTCGAACCGGATCAACCGCGCTACAGAATTCTGATCGTCGATGATCAGAAGATCAATCGGCAACTGCTCATTAAGATGCTCGCGCCACTAGGCTTCGAGCTGCGTGAGGCGCGCGACGGGCAGGAGGCGGTCGCGGTATGGCAAGAGTGGCAGCCGCACCTGATTTGGATGGACAAAGGGATGCCGGTCATGGATGGTTACGAGGCGACTGTGCGTATTAAGACAGAATGTGAAAAAGATGCCTCATGCCGCGACCCGGTTATCATCGTGTTGAGCGCGACCTCTTTCGATGAAGATATAAAGTTGTTTCGCGAGGCGGGCTGCCATGATTTCTTGCACAAGCCGTTTCGGACTACGGATGTCTTTGAACTGATGCACAAACATCTGGGGGTGCGGTATGTCTACGAAGAGCGCGCGCGGGCTTCGGACAAAAAGGACAAGCGCGAGGATACCGCCGAGGATATTTTGTCGCCCGCGGCGCTCGCCGCGCTGCCGAATGGGCTGTTGCGCGATTTGGAACAGGCGACTGTGCGCAGTCAATTCAACCAGATTATCGGCATAATTGACCGAATTCGCGAGCATGACGTCAATATCGCGACCGCGCTGGAGAAATTGGCGGATGGTTTCGAGTACGACAAGATTTTGGAAGCGATTAGAAACGCGGAGCGAACTTAGCGACGCGGCGGGGGCGATGCTTAATCCTCAATTCAACCACTAAGGAATGAGAATTAAATAACATACGCGGTTCAGGTCTGGCTCGGGCTAGGATGGCTCGCTAACAGTATTCATACGCGTTCATTGCCGTTTAAACGCACCCGTAAAGGGTGCGCCTACAATGTAGCCGCAGGCTTTACGCCTGCGCTGACCGCGCCAATTGCCTTAGTGTCCTTTGTGCTCTTGGTGGTTAGATTGTTATTATTTTAACTATCACTTACTATTTAGCCATTACTTCTTTGCTAATCCAGAGGAATCGCGGTAATATTGAACGATTACAAAGATATATTGATTAAAATATGTTTAGGAAAGGAAAGGAGCGGTGTACCATGAACAAGAATATACTGTTGTTTATCGTTTGCCTGAGCATCATTGCCCTGCTTGTCGGTTGCGGGCAGGGGGCGCAGGACGACGCGGGTTCGCTCATCGTGGAGGACGACACGCAACCAACTGAAGAGGCGGCGTCCGGCGCGGTTTCAGACCAACGCACTATTGCGCTAGTGATGAAGACGCTGACGAACCCATTTTTCGTTGAGATGGAGAAGGGGGCGCGGCGCGCGGAGGAGGAATTGGGCATCAACTTACTGGTCAAAACCGGAGCGCAAGAAACCTCTGTCGAGCAACAGATCACGATCATCAATAACCTCATCAAGGACGAAGTGGACGCGATTGTGATCGCGCCTGCCGACTCGACCGAATTGATTCCCGTGTTGAAAAAGGCGCAGGACGCGGGTATCGTCATCATCAACGTGGATAACCAGTTGGAACCTAAAGCGATGGAACAAATCGGCTTGGAAAACGTGCCGTTCATCAGCGTGGACAACGAGCAGGGGGCGTATCTCTCCGCGAAGTATATCAGCGATCAGATCACCGCGCCGACCGAAGTAGCTATCTTAGAGGGAATTCGCACCGCCAAAAACGCGGAACAACGTAAAAATGGCGCGCTGCGGGCGTTCGGAGAGAACGCAAACATAGAAGTGGTCGCGATGGAAACCGCGCATTGGAAAATCGATGAGGCGCGCGAAGTGACCGCGCAGATATTCGAGCAGCATCCTGACATCGGCGCGGTATTTTGCGCCAATGATATGATGGCTTTCGGGACGATACAGTATCTGAAAGAGACGGGAAAATCGGACGTGTTGGTGGCTGCCTACGACGCGCTGGAAGAAGCCAATGATGCGCTGAGAGAGGGGACGCTGCAAGCTACCATCGATCAGCAAGCCGCGCTGCAAGCATACACCGGCGTGCAGTTCGCGGTACAAGCGTTGAATGGAGAAGAGTTGCCGATGGAAAAGATCGTCGATGTTATGTTAATCACGAAAGAAAACCTTGAGTGAGAAAAGTATTACCGTTGCTTAACCACTAAGGATCGCGAATTAAATAACTTACTCACTTGGCGCGGTCAGCGTCCCCGT
>CAZSIG010000426.1:0-4029 GCA_964606195.1 uncultured Anaerolineales bacterium | reverse complement strand
ATAATGATGAACCATTGCTCTTCATCGGCAGCGCGGATTGGCGGCGGCGTAATCTGGCAGAGCGCGTTGAGTTAGTCACCCCCATCGAGAAGCCTACGTTAAAGAAACAGCTTATTCGTATCTTGGAAGCGGCGTTGAAAGATAATCGGTTGGTTTGGGACCTGGACGCGCATGGTTATTACGTACAGCGTCGACCCGCCGCAGGGGAGACCGAATATAGTTTCCAGGAGGCGATGATGGAATATGCCTTAGAACGCTCTGGCGAAGTTTGTTTGCTTTGATTTGTAAACCGCGTCGCGGTATAGGGGACACTTATTTGATATTTGCTGAATTTGTTTATTTATTGCGCGGAGGTGAAAAATGGATTGTGTGAGAGAGGGAGATTTTTTTGATGGTAGGTGGAACATAGAGAAATATCACCAATGTCGTTTCTGTGTGGCATTAGATGACCTCGCGACCTTGATTTTTCTTGATTTGGATGTGATGTTATTCACATTTCCAGGGGATAATATCAGCGCGGAATATTTGAGCTTTGTCTTTAGCCAGGATCGCTATCTGACATGATAGAAGTTCGGCAACAACGGCGTATATATTTGCTTACCAACCCCGAAAGGCTGTGTAGTCCTTTCGGGGTTGATTTTGTTATTCAAGGCTTGCGCACAGAAACGAGCAAGCCAGCAGTTAAGCAATGAACTACTTCGCGCCGCGAGTTAGTTCTATATACCGTTCTGATTTGCACTTACTATTGCGTTGTGTTACTATATATGATATGAGAATGGTATTAGTTGCTTCTGTGAGTGAGAATTTCGGGGAGTGTGAGACGCGATGGGTAGATTAGTAGACGTTGACGAACTGACCATAGAAGAGTTGGAAGAACTGATAAAAGTAAAGAAGTGGGTCCTCGAGAACCAGAAAAAAGAAGCCTTCGATACCCAAACGCGCACTAAGAGTAATTTCAATCTCGAGAAGTACAGGAGCGCAACGCAACGCCGCGCCGCGCTGCGCAAACCTAAAGAGCGCAAAAAACCGTTCGAATGGTGGCGCGATACCACGCTGTTAATCATGGAAGTCGCGGCGCTGACCGGCTTGGTCGTGATTATCTTCGGTTCGCTGATGAGCCTCAGTGAACTAAATCAGGAAGTGGTGCAGGCGCGCGAGCAACCCACAACTACACCGACGCCGTTGATCGACGTGCAACTGCTGCCCGGCTGGAGTTCTTCCTCTATGGTGCGTCCCGGCAATCCGGTACCGACGCATCTACGCGATTTAGTAGAACCGCGTTCAAATGTCGCGGTCACGATTCCCACTCCTAGTCCCAAGCAAGCGACGCGCATCGTTGTACCGTCTATCGATGTTGATAGTCCGGTGGTAGAGGGGGACTCCGACGAACAGCTCAAAAAGGGAGTGGGCCATCACATCGGTACCGCGAACCCCGGAGAGCGCGGTAACTGTTTTCTTTCTGGACATAATGACATTTATGGAGAGATATTCAAACGATTACCAGAGGTCAAAGTGGGGGATGAAGTCTTCGTGTACACAGAAGAAACTAAATACCGTTATGTGGTCAAAGGGACGCGTATCGTAGAGCCAACTGAAGTTAGTGTGATGTACCCTACTAGTGAGCCGATATTAACCCTGATGACCTGTTATCCTTATCTTGTAGATACCCATCGGTTGATCGTTATCGCGGAGTTGACCGAATAGCTGAATGTCAGAAGTAATGAACAACGATGAAAATCGCGCTGGTTTCCCCTTATGATTACTCGCACCCGGGCGGAGTTGTACATCATATTTCCTCTCTCGCGCATCATCTGCGCCAGTTGGGACATGAAACTCAGGTACTGGGGCCGTGTGCGCGGGGCAAAGAGCCAATAGATGATACTCTAATCAATGTCAGCGGTTCCATTTTACCTATTCGATACAGCGGTTCGGTCGCTCGGATCACCATCTCTCCGCGAATGTATCATCGGGTTAAGAATATCCTACAACGAGAGAAGTTCGATGTAATCCATATCCACGAACCTTTGACTGTAGCTCTTCCCCCGGTCATCATTCACCAAGTTCTTAACAATTCTTGTCCTGTTGTAGTAGGGACTTTTCATGCCTACCGCGTCTCTAGTGCTCCCTACAACTACGCTCATACGCTTTTTGACCGCTTCTTTCAAAGGCTGGATGGGCATATCGCCGTCTCTGAAGCGGCGCGGCAGTATATTTCAGGCTATTTCCCTGCCGATTATCGCGTTATTCCCAACGGTATCAACTTGGAGCGTTTCGGGAGTCATATTGAACCGCTACCGCGTTATGTTAACCACACTGAACACTTTAATATCCTGTTTGTCGGAAGACTAGAGGAGCGCAAAGGGTTTCGCTACCTTTTGCGCGCTTTTTCCTATGTTAAGAATGTAGTGCCCACCGCGCGGTTGCTAGTCATTGGCTCGTATTCCGAAGAGGACAAAGCCCCATTTTTGCGTCAAGTACGGCGTTATGACATTCAAGATGTAGAGTTCATCGGATTCGTTCCGGCGGATAAATTGGCGCGATACTATCGTAGCGCGCATCTGTTTTGTGCTCCATCCACCGGGTTCGAGAGCTTCGGATTGGTTTTATTAGAGGCGATGGCTTCGGGAGTGCCGATAATCGCCTCAGATATTCCCGGCTATAGATGCGTACTCGGTTCCAATGAAGTTGGAGTTGCCGTACCCCCCATGAACTCGCAAGCTATCGCTTCAGCGATAATTAGTCTCCTTCGCGATCCTGCGCGGCGAAAACAGTTAGCTGAACAGGGACAGAAAAAAGCGGCGCGGTATGCCTGGCAGCGAGTCACAGAACGAATTTTAGATTACTACGAAGAATTGCGTACTAGAAAAGGGATTCAGACTGTTAGTTACCAACAACCGTTGGTTAGGAGACGGCGTGTGCCAGATTTGCTTCAATGATGATGAGCTAAGGCGAGGAACTTTTCATCATTTAGGGTCTTAACGAGGCTTAATGAAATGCTTAGCAACATGGTTCGGCAACAGACGCGTGGCTTCGCTCGTATGATTGGATCACAAATTGCCACGTTGGGAATTAAACCTAATACCCTGACTATAATTGGGTGCCTGCTCAATTTTATAGTAGCATATTTTCTGGCGCGGGGACAGTTTCAAGTCGCCGCGTTCGCGTTAATCGTCATCGCGCCATTCGACGCTTTGGATGGCGCGACGGCGCGAGCGAACAATCAAGTTACTAAATTCGGCGCCTTTCTCGATTCCACACTCGACCGTTTCTCTGAGGCGATTATTCTGTTCGGGTTATTATGTTTTTATCTCCAACAAGGACTGCAATTAGGAATAATCTTGCTGTATCTAACGTTAGTCGGTTCATTGACCACGAGTTACGCCCGCGCCCGCGCAGAGGGCGCGGGTTTGGAGTGTCAGGTTGGCGTATTCACCCGCTTCGAACGTTTCGTGGTGCTGATTGTGGGGTTATTACTGCGCCAAGTTACCGCGACGTTAGCCGTTATGGCAGTATTGTCAAACCTGACCGCGTTACATCGCATTTGGTATGTTTACAAGTTTTGTAATGGGGTCAATGACTGATTTTTTTGGAGATACACTACGGCCTGATATGAGTATGTTCAAGTGAGCAGATTATATTTTTTGTTAACTCGCTATTGAAATTAACGATGTTTTGTTGTATAATTTACTTAAGGATGTACGCGGTGTTAACCTGCGCCATAGACATAGTTTATTCAGCTAAAAACCTTGAGGAGGTAAATTTAAATGCGTGAAGTTTATTGTTCATCACATCCCCTCGTTCTGCATAAGATGACCATCCTACGCGATGAGACGACGGAGCCTAAAAGATTTCGCGAATTGTTGGGTGAGATTACCGGATTCCTGCTTTACGAAGCGACCGCTGATCTGGAACTGGAAGAGAAAGCGGTAAAAACCCCGATGGGTGAGACAATGGGTAACACACTACAGGAAGACATAGCCTTCGCGCCCGTGCTGCGCGCGGGATTGGGCATGATCGACGCCGCGCTGG
>CAZSIG010000425.1:0-4034 GCA_964606195.1 uncultured Anaerolineales bacterium | reverse complement strand
TTAAAACTATTCCGACTAACGCTACGAATATCGCCAATGCATTGCGCGGACTCGACTCCGGTTTAGGATATGATGATTCCCCCCATTTGTCGTTTTCGGTCGATTTATTATTTGCCATAATGGTAATATAGCACAAATTCGCGCCAGTGGAAAAAAAGCCTTCTGTTTTGCGATGACTACAGGCGTGAAGCTTGTAGCTACTTTGAAAAAGAGGTAAAAGCATGAAAAAACAGCCCAATTCACGCAAATGTTTTATCTGTGGTACGCAAAATCCTGTAGGATTGCATCTGAAATTCTATGAGGATCACAACCGCGCCCCCAAGCAGGTTCGCGCCGAAATCGTCATTCCCGACGAGTATCAGGGATACCCAGGAGTGGCACACGGTGGCATTCTTGCGGCGATTCTCGATGAGGTTGCCGGACGAACGGTGCTCATCGATGGTGACGCGAACGATTTGATGATGACACTCAAGATAGAACTGCGGTACCGGCTGCCCACGCCAACCGGGACACCGCTGATCGGGGTAGGATGGATTACGAGCCGTAGGGGAAACCGCGCTAAAACTCATGGTGAGTTACGCTTGCCGGACGACCGCGTGACAGTCGAGGCTGATCTGGTGTTGATACGCCCGCCAAATGACTTCGCGAATGTGTGGGAGGAGGAAAAACCGTACTGGAAGGTTTATCCTGATTAGCCAGCATGACTTTATTAGACTTGTGCTTAAACGGATATTCGGAATAATATGTCATTCTGAGCGACCACCAGGAGCGAAGAATCTCGCTGCTAGTCCCATTATTACTACTAACGAGAGACTCCTCGTCGCTGTGCTCCTCGGAATGACATTTCTATTTCCTTAGTATCGCGAATTAAATAACTTACTCACTTGGCGCGGTCAGCGTCCCCGTAAAGGGGACGGCTACAATGTAGCCGCACCCTTTATGGGTGCGTTTAAACGGCAATGAACGCGTGTGAAGAGTATTAACGAGCCATCCTAGCGCGAGCCAGACCTGAACCGCGCAAGTTATTTAATTCTCATTCCTTAGCTGTTGCGCGCGGCGCGGCTATGGAGTATAATCAAGCGAAGATGAGCGAAAATTTCTGGGAGACAAACCTGATATACAAGGCCATCGCGGGGAGCCAGGCTTACGGGCTGAGTACGCCGGAGAGCGATGTCGATATTCGCGGCATCTGTATCCCCGATAGACCGCGCTTGATCGGCTTGACCAATTTTGAACAATGGGAGTTGCAAGACGCGGAGAACGACGCAGTCATCTATTCGCTGCGCAAGTTCGTGCTGCTCGCGCTGAAATGCAACCCCAATATCATCGAAATTCTGTTCACTACCCCGCGCTTTGTGCTATACATTGATGATTATGGCAAACAATTGTTGGCACAGCGGCACATTTTTTTGACCAAGCAGGCGCGGCGTACCTTCGCGGGCTACGCCATCAGCCAACTGCGGCGCATCGAACAGCATCACCGCTGGCTGGTGAATCCACCCGACCATCAACCGACACAAGAGGAGTTCGGCGGCTGGAAAGTTGATGGGCGCTATGAATTTCCGCACATCACCGCGTATAAGTCATACCGCGCCGCGCTCAAACATTGGCAACAGTACACGAGTTGGCGCCGCAACCGCAACCCCGAACGCGCCGCGTTGGAACGCCAATATGGGTACGACACTAAGCACGCGACTCACTTGTTCCGACTCTTGAAGATGGGCGCGGAGATATTGGAGACGGGCGAAGTGCACGTCTATCGCCCCGACCGCGAATGGCTGCGCGCGGTGCGTAATGGGCTGCTAACTTATGATGAGGTATTGGACTTGGCTGCCGAATATGAGGCGCGGTTGGATGCACTTTACGATGATTCTCCGCTGCCCGATAAACCGGATTTCGCCGCGGCAGAGCAATTGGTAATGGAAATGCACGAACGATATTTGTGGGAAACGCGGCGCGGTGCGTAGTTGGGGAAAAGGGAAATTTGCACGATGAACGATGAACTGACCGAAGCATTAGAATCGCTTGTGCAATTGGGCATCCAGATTGACCTCAAAATCGTTACCTCGCTTCTGATTATCGCGGGGGTCTGGATCGCCCAGCGCATAGTCTCGCGAGTGGTGGCGCAGCGCATTCACGATGTGCGCTATCGGTATCATTGGCAGAAAACTACCGGCTACATCGCGGCGATATTCGGAATGCTGTTAATCGGCATCGTGTGGATTGAAAGCGTGCAGGCGTTTATCGCGTTCATGGGTTTGCTATCCGCGGGGCTGGCGATCGCACTGAAAGATTTGATTGTAGAGTTTGTGGGCTGGCTATTCATCATCTGGCGCCAGCCGTTCTTGGTGGGAGATCGCATTCAAATAGGAGAACTCGCGGGGGACGTCATCGATATTCGCATTTTCCAATTTACCATTTTGGAGATTGGCAATTGGGTCGACGCGGATCAAAGCACAGGAAGGATCATCCACATTCCGAACGGCAGGATATTCAGTGAGTATCTGGCGAACTACAGTCGCGGGTTGCAATACCTCTGGAACGAGATTTCGGTGATAATAACTTTCGAGAGCAATTGGAAAAAGGCGAAGGCGATCTTGCAAAAGATTGTTGATATAGAAGCCAAAGAGGTGAGCGAAGCCGCGGCGCGACAACTGGAAAAAACTTCGGGAAAATTTTTGATTTTTTACAAAGCGTTGACGCCGACGGTTTATACCAGAGTTGAGAAGTATGGCATCTCGCTGACGATACGTTATCTTTGTGAGCCGCGCCACCGTCGGGGGAGCACACAGGAGATTTGGGAAGCTGTTTTGGAGGAGTTCGCCAAATGCGCGGACATAGAGTTCGCGTATCCAACACAGCGGTTTTATGCACATGATCGCGAGGGGAAGGTGGAGAGACAACCGCCATTTTGATGAAATAACCACAAAGGACACCAAGAACACTAAGTTTTTTCTCTATGAAAGCGATTTAATTACGCCCTACATGGCTCTCAGCCCCCGTCCCCGGGGGCGTTAGGGCATGGGACGATGCTTTTGCCGCAGCCGCCCCCGCGACGGGGGCTTAGAGCGAAATTAAAGTACGCTCATCGTAGACCGAACATAACAGTTAGACAGCAAGGGACTTAGTGTACTTCGTGCCCTTTGTGGTTTAATCAGTATCATCTCTATTTACGAAAGGAGTTTTTATGAAAGCACATACGGAATATATGACCTTCAACACGCGCCAGAAACGCGAGTTGATTCATATCACGAGTGAAGTGGAAAATGTGGTGCGCGAGAGCGGAATTCAAGAGGGCTTCGTGCTCGTCTCCGCGATGCACATCACCGCGGGGGTCATCGTCAACGATAACGAGCCGGGGTTGCATCAGGATATTTGGGATTGGTTACAAGACCTCGCGCCGGAGGGTCCCGATTATCGGCACCACCGCACGGGTGAGGTGAACGGCGACGCGCATCTCAAATCACTGTTAATTCACCACGAGGTGATTGTACCGATCACCGCGGGCAGGCTCGACTTGGGACCATGGCAGCGCATCTTCTACGCGGAGTTCGATGGCCGACGCCCGAAGCGGTTGATTATCAAGGTTTTGGGTGAATAGTATGGTATGGAACGCAGATTTCTCTGATTTAACTGATAGGATTTACGCAAAACCGTACTATAATTAACCGCAGAGAGCGCAGAGAACGCGGAGAGTCTTGTGAAAATTTGTTTGCGCTTGTCATATACAGTCATAGACGCTCATTAAAATTCATATTCGCGGCGCGAGAAAAAACAACTCAGAAAACTCTGCACTCTCCGCGCCCTCGGCGGTGAAATTATTCTGAACTTGCGTAAATCCTAACTGATTTACGCTGATTTTCTTTTTTGTTACGCGTAAACCGCGCCACTTCCCGAAAAATCTGCGCAAATCAGGGCAATCTGCGTTATCTGCGTTCAATTAGCAACACGCTCACAAATCGATATAATAATTATGGATACAAATTCTAAAATACGCGACATCCTCGCGGCTTTTCAACATGACAACCTGAATT
>CAZSIG010000424.1:0-4052 GCA_964606195.1 uncultured Anaerolineales bacterium | reverse complement strand
GGCGTCATCGCGGGGTCATTTATCGGGGCGCGAACCAGCGGGGAATTCCGCTTTCGCCTGCCTAAACAGCGAAACATCCCGCGCGCGATAATCGGGGGGATACTGATTGGCATGGGGGTGACAGTGGCGCCGGGAACCTGTACCACCGCGTTCGTCACTGGTATGCCGATGCTCTCGGTATCTTCGTTCCTCTCCGCCGCGGGGATATTTATCGGGGCGTATATCGTTTATAAAATCACTATGGGGGAGGGATAATCATGGCTTTTCCTGTGTTGGCAGCGATTGGCTTTCTGTTCGGTGTCGGTTTTGGCTATTTCGTGCAGCGCGCTGGTCTTTGTTTCGCGCATGGTCTGGGCGAGATATTCATGGGCATGGGAAAGCGCATCACGCGCATGTTCCTCGTCATCTTCATCATCACTAGCGCGGGTTTTTTGCTCTCAGGTTATATCTCTCCGGATTTGGGACTCAAGCCGATTGGGCAGTTGCGCGGTTACGGGTTCTATAATCTGGTATCCGGAATGCTCTTCGGCGCGGGAATATTCTTGAACGGCGGGTGCATTTTGGGAACCTTGCGTCAGATGGGCGAGGGGAATATGCTCTTTCTCATCGTCTTTCTTTCGTTTATTCCGGGGATGGCATTAGTCGTATACGGACTTGATCCACTATTAAAGAATGGCTACAACGTCCAGCAGATAACGCTTCCCCAATTGATGGGCATCCCCGCGCCGTGGCTTGGCGGCGTGTTGATCGGCGGCGCGATAATCTGGTTCATGGCTCTGCGCCGCAAACAGAAATAATTATTGTACCACTGAGGCGCGGAGAACACGGAGTTATACCTGTTAGGACTTACGCAAACCACGTAGTAATTAACCGCCGAGAGCGCGAAGGACGCGGAGATTTCTTAAAGGAATAATTTTGCTACTAGCATACGCGGTCATAGGCTGTCATTTAAAGTCATATTTTTCAAATAGTACAGATTGTGGCTAAAACTCTGCGCTCTCCGCGCCCTCGGCGGTAAAAATACCCCGAAGTTGCGTAAGTCCTACCTGTATTAACCGCGTTGGGACTGGTTCAGTTGGATTTGATACCCGCGCGGGCACGTTAGTGAACCATTGTTGACTACGGTTGACCATGTATAGACTTCCGAAGTTTTCCGAAACTTCGGAAGTCTGGGAAAATCCAATTCAACTGAACCAGTGCCAAGAATACAAAAATCAGCGCAAATCAGTTAAATCAGGAAAATCCGCGTTCCATTCATCTCTCCGCGCATCGCGGAGATATTTGGAAAGGTTTGGTATGGCAGATATTGATAAACTAAGGGCGTTAAAAGCGGAAAAACACGCGTTTCAAGTTTTTGAGGCGCGTAATCGAGCTTTTCGCGTATTATATGATACTGTGCTAGAGGTCGAAGGCGCGACAGAAGCAGAGATCTTCCCTATTCTATGTCGTAACCTGCGAAAGATATCCGCGGCGTCGTGGGCGGCGTTCGCTTCCTACAACCCCTATTTGCAAAGTTTGACTTTGGAGGCTTTGGACGCGGCTGTAGAACAGCCACCATTGAATAGCGATTGCGTGGGGAAAACTGTGGCGGTTTCCGCGCAGATAGTTCAAGATTTCATAGAAGCCCCGATTCAAGACTGTCTGGAACATAAAAGATGTCTGGTAGAATTGTTCCCTTGCGCGGTGTGTAATCCCGCGCCACCTAGCGAGGCTAAGTGCTATCGGCTTTCCTGCGTACGCGATGGTCAACTCATCGCGGTGGGGGGAATTCAGGTAGGCGCGGGCGAAACACTCCAGATGAGAGACATGATCAGTACCTATCTGAACATGGCTGGCGTAATTCTGGAGCGGGTAAACGCGATCAGCGCCTTACGCGAGAACGAAGAGCATTTAGAGGAGTTAGTCCAGCGGCGCACTTCCGATTTGCTAGAGGCTAATCAGCAGTTACAACGGCGCGATAAATTATTACAGAGCGTAGCGGAGGCTGCCAATTATCTTTTGACCATCGACGATTATGAGCAAGCAATAAATCGCGCCTTGAAAACGCTGGGGCGCGCGGTTAATGTTAAGGGCGTTTACATCTTTGAAAATCACAGCAACTCGCCAACTGCGAAAATGCAGATGAGTCTGCGCTTCGAGTGGCAAGGCGGGCGCATAATCGAGCCACTCGCTAAACCGCCAGCTAAGAGCTTGCTCTACGCGGACATGCCTATCCGCTGGTATCAGCTGTTCATGGAAGGCAAGGCTGTAAGGGGATTAGTGCGCGATTTTCCTGCGGCGGAGCGAAAATTTCTGGAAAAAACCGGCGCCTTATCTGTGTTGCTCGTGCCGATCCTCATTAAAGGGACATGCTGGGGGTTTATCGGTTTCGATGATCGCCAGAGTGAACGCGTCTGGGGCGATAACGAAGTGGCGGTCTTGACGGCGGCGGCGGGCAACATCGGTGGCGCGATCAGCCGCCAGCGCGGCGAATCAGAACTGCAACATGCTAAGGAAGCCGCCGAAACCGCGAATCGCGCTAAAAGCACCTTTTTAGCCAATATGAGCCACGAACTGCGGACCCCCCTGAACGCGATCATCGGCTATAGTGAGCTGTTGCAAGAGGAAGCGGTCGATTCTGGATACACCGATTTTGCTGAAGACTTGGGCAGAATTCGCGAGGCGGGCAGACATCTATTGTCTCTAATCAGCGATATTCTCGATGTCTCTAAAATTGAGGCGGGTAGGATGAAGATGTACTTAGAGACCTTTGGCGTGCAGGCTCTGTTAGACAACGTGCTGGTGACGGCTATGCCGCTGATTAAGCGTAACAAAAACACTTTGGATGTGCAGGTGGATGAAAATCTCGGCACCATGCACGCGGATATGACCAAAGTGCGCCAAATATTGTTGAATCTATTGAGCAACGCGGCGAAGTTCACCGGAGAGGGCACGATTACCTTCACTGCCACGCGCCGCGAGGAGGCGGATGGCGATTCCTGGATCTGTTTTCGCGTCGCGGATACCGGCATCGGCATGACCCCTGCGCAGAAGAAGAAACTGTTTCGCGCCTTCACGCAAGGAGATGATTCTACCACTAAAAAATACGGCGGCACCGGGTTAGGCTTGGCGATCAGTTATCATTTCTGCCAGATGATGGGGGGCGAGATAGAAGTTGAAAGTGAAAAGGGCGCGGGTTCTGTCTTTACCGTCCATTTACCAGCGGAAGTCGAGGTGGAACAGCCAGAGTTTATGAAAACTGAGCCGCGAGCTATTTCAGATGAACCGTGTACTGGCGCGGTTTCTGGTACGGTGTTAGCAATCGACGATGATCCGGTAATGCGCGATCTGTTACAGCAATTTTTGAGTCGGGAGGATTTTAATGTCCACACCGCGCGCGGAGGTGGGGAAGGGCTGCAACTAGCTCACGAATTACACCCCGATGTAATCATTCTCGATGTGATGATGCCCGAAATGGATGGGTGGGCGGTGCTCTCAGAACTCAAGGCTGATGAAGCTCTGCGGGATATTCCGGTGGTCATGGTTTCCATTCTGGATAATCGCGATCTGGGATTCGCCCTTGGCGTATCGGAATATCTGTTAAAGCCGGTCGAGCGCGAACGCTTGGTGAGTGTGTTACGCAAATACCAGCGCGATCCTAAAAATCTGTTTGCTAAACAGCCTATATTGATCGTTGAGGATGAGAAGTCGGTGCGCACCATTTTTCGCGAGATTCTGGAACACGAGGGGTGGGCGGTATCTGTGGCAGACAACGGGATAACCGCGTTGGAGGAGATGAGAAAACAACAACCATCCATAATCCTTTTGGATTTGCTAATGCCTGAGATGGATGGCTTTGAGTTCATCGCGGAGCTGCATAAAAATTCTGCTTGGCAAGATATCCCCGTAGTGGTTATTACCGGCAAGAGGCTGAGTCCCGAAGACCATCGGCGGCTTAATGGGCAGGTAGAGCGAGTTTTGCAAAAAGGAACGCTAGACCGCGCCGATCTGCTGTGTGAAGTGCGCGACCTGGTGCGCGCCCATATCGAACGACAACGCGGTGTTTAGGCGTG
>CAZSIG010000423.1:0-4056 GCA_964606195.1 uncultured Anaerolineales bacterium | reverse complement strand
AACTGTTCAGCAACTACTTCCCGAACACAGCATGATTCTCCACGCGCATGGTGAGGTCAGCATGAGCATACCGCATCGTCGTGATAATCGATTTGTGCCGTAATTGCTCTTGCACGATCTTGAGATGTACCCCATTATTGACCATCGCGGTCGCACAACTGTGCCGCAGCATATGGGGATGGATGTGCCGCCCTAACCGCTTACCCAAGCGCGCACACAGGTTAGTCAGCGCTTTGGGCTTGATGGGCGTCCCATTATAGTTCTCGATACAATACTCACCCCGCGTCTGGCGGTGCCAATGCTCTTGGAGGACTTCCTCCGTTTCGGGCGAAAGTACTACATACCCTTCTTGATCTCCTTTGCCATGGCGGACATGGACGGCATGGGCCGCCAAATTCACATCGGCGCGGCGAATACTACACAACTCCGCCCGCCGCAAGCCCGTATCGACGAGCATAAAGATGATCGCCACGTTCCGATACACATTCCATAAATTGATCTTACTCTGGACCAACGGGGCGCGGGCAATGGCGATCAGTTGCGCAATCTCCTCCAGCGTCAGAAACTCTGTCTCCGGACAGCGCCATTTAGGTAGCGGTAACAAAGTGGCGGGATTGTACTCCATGTACCGCGCCTGATACAGATATTTGAAGAAACTTTTGAGCAAGCAAGTTTCATTGCGGACGGTTTTACTAGCACACTCTTGCTGGCGCGCAGCACAGTACTCTAAGAGCAAATCATGATCTACTTGCTCTATGTGGACTATATCCGCGGGCAACCTACGCGCCCAGTGCTGCAATCTTTGCTCATATCTAACCAGCGTAGTGTCAGCCAATTCCTTTAAGTTACTCCACTTCACAAACTTGTCAATAGCCGTTGCAATTTCCATTAGTCTCCCTCCGCGCCGCCGCTCAATCAACGGGGGAGAGACGCGCAAAAGAGCGGCGCGCAACTATAAAATCGTTGAGCAACCGCTCCGTGTATGCTCCCATTATACTCCTAACCGGGCGGAAAGGCAAATAGGGGTGAGGGGTTCACCTCACCCCTAAGCCAATTTAGTAATTTGAGCTATCCTAAATAAGTAATTTCACCAATTCTTCTATCACCGTCACAAAAGCGGCGCGCCGCGCGGGCGGCACGCGGTGGAGAATCAGGCGCCAGCGGATTTCTAACGGATCACGGTGCGGCGGATCCGCGGCTAAAGCCGGCAACTGCCCGGCGCGGCGGTACAATTCGCTCACGGTAATCTGCAACGCCTGGGCAATTTTCTCCACCGTCGTCCGGCTGCCGGGGCTGCGCTCGTTCTCAATTTTCCAAATGGTGTTCTCGCTGAGCTCCGCGACCTGAGCTAAGTCCGCTTGGGATAAGCCGAGTTCCGTACGCAGGTCAGCAATAACCTTACCTATACTAGACATTTATCAGGGTTTGTCAGCGTGATTTTTTTATGGTAGAATGTCTGCAAGCCACCACGTCGCGCCCTATGCTGTAACCTATCCGCTGCATAGGCGCCCTGGTGGGGACTGGCGGCAAGCAAAACGATGATTGCTAACCGCTATGGCTACGGCGTGTAGATTGCACGCCGTAGCCGGCTAAGTTTCAAGCGCGCTCCGCAATTCCCTAACGCCGGCGGTTACGCCGGGCCATTAGGCGCGCTTGGCCTTAAGTATACTACCTTTTTGGATTCTAGGCAATGCCGTAGGAGGACCATGCCCCCCAAGGCTGGCAACCTGGTGATCAGCAATCGCTCCGTGTATCGCGCGGTCAAGAACTTACTTGACCTCCTTATTCTACCACAAAAAAGGCCCGCTCTAGCAGCGGGACAGGTTATGGCGCCAAAACAGCACCAAAAAAGACCAGATCCGGCTTGCATAAAGCACTTATAGGCGATCCAGGTACCCCGCGCGCGGGGCTGGATGGCCGGGAGAAAGGCGGATGACCAAACCCCGCAGATTACCCACTAAAGCCAAGACAGGCGTCGAAGAGCTGGCGCAGTATCTTGAAGCGATGATTAGCCTGGCCCGTACGGCGCAGCATAGCGCCCACGCGACCAACGACCCCCAAACCTTATTCCTGTTGGGACAATTACTGAGCCACGCGTATCACGCCCTGCGCCTCGCCGATGCCGTTCTCGCCAATCCGGAACGGGTGGACGATCTGCTGGCGCCCCCCTGATTCAGGGCGCCGCCCCCGCCCCTGAAACAAGTCCTAACCATGGCCGCCCGCCCTGGCCACCAGGCTGCTTAGACCTGCGCAGCCTAGATAAAGCAAGAACCCGCCCCCCCGCAGGGGGCAACTAACAAGGAGTAAATTATGAATGGTAAGCTAAAGCCCGAGACCGAGTTGATATTTGCCCACCGCGATGTGCTCATTTTGGCGCACGCGATGGCCAGCGGCACCTATCCAGTGGCGGGGCAGCGCCTGAGTCGCAGCCTCCAAGAATTGCATACGGCGCTGACTCAGGCGCGGGCACCGGGTGAATTGATCGAAGCACTCAAGGGATTTTGTACTGCGGACGCGGCGCGCCATCAGCTATGGGCGGCGGTGCGGGATACCAGCGCCACGGAGCCGATCCCGCCGCGCTTAGCCGATGTTTATGATTGGCGCATCTACGATATGACCGAAGCCCGCAAGCCGCGGGCGCCGCTGCACTATATCGTTAATAGCCTCCTCGCCACCCCGTCGCTCAACATCGTGTATGGCAGCCCCGGTTCGCTGAAATCGATGTTGGTCGCCGATTGCGCGGTCTGTGTGGGCAGCGGCCTGCAGTGGCTGCCGCCGGTCGCGGGCCAAGAGACCGAACTCGCGGCGATTCCGACGACCCAGACGCCGGTATTCTGGATTGACTATGACAATGGCAAACGGCGCACTGATGAGCGCCTCGACGCCCTCGACCGCGCCCGCGGGGCGCCCGTCGACAGTGCGTTGTATTATACGGTGATGTCGGAACCCTGGTTGGACGCGATGAACGCCGCCGCGATTACCACGTTGAGTTGGCGCATTCGGGAGTTAGCGGTGGGCTTGGTAGTCATCGACAACTTAGGGGCAGTGTTGGGCAGCGCGGATGAGAACTCCTCGGCGATGGCGCAGGTGATGCGCAACTTTCGCACCTTGGTCGAGGCGACGGGCGCGGCGGTGGTGGTGATTCATCATCAACGCAAGTTCACCGGCGGGGGCAAGATGGGCGATGATCTACGCGGGCACTCTTCCATTCGCGCCGCGTTGGACTTGGCCTTGCTGGTCGAGCGCGAGGGCCACGAACCCTATATCGGCGTCCGCTCCACGAAGACGCGCGGGGTGGATGTATATCCGTTCGGGGCGTACTTCACCTACGAGCACGCGCCCGGGACGCGCGATCTGTATACGGCGCGGTTCTTCGGGGCGGCGATTCAGGACGATACCAGCTTTGCCGCGATTGAGCGCGCGATTGGCGATGTGGTGCGCGATGCGCCGGGCATCAAGCAATCGGATTTGATTGAACAAGTCAAGGAATTCCTGCCGGGCGCGGGGCTGAACAAGATTAGAAATCATATCAAATTTATGGTGGATACGAATAAGTTGGAGGAACGCCATGAGGCGAACAATGCGAAGACTTATTATATTCCCGAAGGGTGAGTTTATAGGCGGTTTTATGGTTTTATAGGCTTTATGGGGTTTTATAGGTGGGGGAGAGTGGCGCATCCCCATAAAACCCATAAAACCGCATAAAACCCCGTTAGGCGCGAGAAAGGGGGGTGATATGAGTAACTTACAACGCTATGGTCAAGTGGCCCTGGAGAACGAACTGACCCGGCTGAGCACGGCGGTAGAGGGGGAACGCAATCAGCAGCTGTACCGCGCCGCGTATCAATTGGGGCGGCTAATCCCCACTGGGGCGGTAAGCAGCTCCGCGGCGGAAAGTGGTTTGACGCAGACCGCGCAAGGCTTGGGCTTAGCAGAGCGCGAAATCGCCGCGACCATCAAGAGCGGACTGACGCGGGGTATGGCTAACCCGCGCAGCCTCGGCGATCAACCGCGGGAGTCGAAACCGCGCCGGCGTCCGCCAGTTACCGCGCCGCC
>CAZSIG010000422.1:0-4064 GCA_964606195.1 uncultured Anaerolineales bacterium | reverse complement strand
GCACAGAGACGCCGCACTTTCTCTAGTGCATTGCCCCTGCCGCGAATTGCGAAAATTTAACGTGTTGTTTATAATTAGACGCGGTTCATCGTAGAGGAGAAATAGAAAAAGCCGATAACTGTTTGGGGCAGTTCACCGGCTCGATCAGCGGCGAATCTTAGACAACCGCCGCGCTGAGAGCAATTGTAACGGTTTTGAGCGAGATTGTCAAGGATAAGCCCCAATAAGCCCGTAAAGCTGCGCCATAGATACGATCGGCAGCGCAAGTGCCGCGCATCAAACGGCAGAGGTGAGCACTGCCCCACAAAACAGAGGAGGTAAACGAGGTGGTTTCCCAACGTCTGGAATATAACGAGGCGGATACGCGGGCGAAGTTAATTGACCCGGCACTGCATCGGCGCGGGTGGACGGAGGAGCATATCAAGCGGGAAGTCAACGCCGGCGGCATCTACAAAGTGCGCGGCAGGTGGCGGCGGGAACAGAAGTTCGCCGATTACCTGCTGCGCGTGCGCGTGGGCAACGCGCCCGAACCGGTCGCCCTCGCGCTGATTGAGGCGAAGCGCAACACCGCGCCACCGCACGAAGGGCTGGAGCAAGCGAAGCAATACGCGGAAGCGCGGCGGCTTAACGTGCCCTTCGTCTTCACTTCTAACGGTTACAGATTCGTGGAGTACGACAGCATGACCGGCATCACCGCCGCGCCGCGCCCGATGGCGGAATTTCCGACACCCGCGGAACTGCGCGCCCGCTATGAACGCGGCAAAGAGTTCGACCTGGAGGACGAGGCGGCCAAACCGCTGCTGGTGCCGTATACCGGCGGGGACACGGTGCGCCGCTACTATCAGGATGCCGCTATTCGCGCCGCGCTGGAGAAGATCGCCCGGGGAGAAAATCGAGTGTTACTGACACTGGCGACCGGCGCGGGAAAGACGCGCATCGCCGTGCACTTGCTCAAGCGGATCGCCGACGCGGGGCAATTGACGCGCGTGTTGTTCGTGTGTGACCGGACGGAGCTGCGCGATCAGGCGTTGGGGGCGTTTCGCAACGTCTTCGGCAACGACGCGCAGGCGGTCTCCAGTCGCCACGCGCGCAAGAACGCCCGTATTCTGATCGCTACTTACCAAACGCTCGATGTGGACACGGAGACGGCGGACGCGAATTTCTTCTTACAGCATTATCCTGAGAATTACTTCAGCCACGTAGTCATTGACGAGTGCCACCGTTCGGCGTGGGGCAAGTGGTCGATCGTGCTGACGCATAACTCCGCCGCGGTGCAGATCGGCTTGACCGCCACGCCGCGCCGCCTGGTGGAGCGGCTGGCTGAGGAACGCGCCGCGGCGATGCCGGGCATCGCCGCGGACGCGCAGATCACCGCCGATAACCTCGCGTATTTCGGCGAGCCGGTCTACGAGTACGATATGAGTCAGGGCATCAAGGATGGCTATCTCGCCGCGTGCGAGATTCAGAAAGGGCGCGTCAATCTCGATGATACGGGGATCACGATTGAGGAGATCGTCGCGCGCGGCGCGGTAGACCCGCGCACGGGCGAGGCGGTGCCCCCCACCGTCATTCGCGAACGGTACGAGAAGACCAGTTACGAGCAACAGATATTGTTGCCCGACCGCGTTTGGGCTATGGCGCAGGATCTGTTCAATTATCTGCTGGAGACGGGGGGACCGGCGCAGAAGACGATTATCTTCTGTGCCTCAGACGACCACGCCGATCGCGTCGCGGCGGCGCTGGATCGGCTTTATGGCCGCTGGTGTAGCGCGCATGACCAGCCCCCGCGTGAACACTACGCCTTCAAATGTACGGCGAAGAGTTCGGGCAACGATATGCTGCCCGATTTTCGCGGTAGCGGGGTGAGTTATTTCATCGCCACGACGGTGGAGCTACTCACGACCGGCGTGGATGTGGAGCGCGTGCGCAACATCGCCTTTTTCCGCTACCTGCAATCGCCCATTTCGTTTTATCAGATGGTAGGACGGGGGACGCGCATCTACGCGCCGGATAACAAGTTGATGTTTCGCGTCTACGATTACACCGATGCGACGCGCCTGTTCGGCGCGGAGTTCGTCACCGCGTCGCCACAAGAGCGAGAGCCAGACGCGCCGGACACGGACACCGAGGATGACGACGACGGCGGATGGTTCGATGTGCAGATTGAGGTCAGCGGCTTTGATGTGTTCATCAACAGCGCGGGGCATTTTATCGTGACGCAGGTGGACGGCAAGGCGCAGCCGGTGACGGTGGAGGAGTATAAACAGGAGGTCGCGGCGAAGTTGGTAGATGCCGCGCCGGACATCGCGGCGTTTCGCCAGCGGTGGGTAGACCCCGATACGCGGCGGGCGTTGTTGCGCGGCTTGCCCGCCAATGGGCAGTCGGCGGCGCTGATTCAGGAGTTGGAGGATATGGCTGATTACGACCTGTACGATGTATTGGCGGATTTGGGGTATGGCCTGGCGCCCAAAAAACGGCAGGATCGGGCGGAGGCATTTATCTATAAGCAGGAGACCTGGCTGGATAATATGCCCCTGGACGCGGCGGCGACGATTCGCGCCATCGCCGCGCAGTTCGCGCGCGGCGGTACGGAGGAGTTGGAGAGCCAGTACATCTGGCACATGGCGGAGGTGCGCCGAGCGGGGGGCTTGAGCGCGTTGAAGGGCGTGGGACGCCCCGCGGAGTTGTTACGAGAGACGAAAGTGAGGATGTTCGCGGCGTAGGGCAGGTTTCCATACCTGCCGCCTGTGGTGCGCGAAGAAGACGGCGGCTATGGAAAGCCGCCCTACGAAAGTGAGGATATTTGCGGCATGAGACGAGAGAAACGGGAATTGCCTGATGGGTGGCGGTGGACACATCTTGGAAGAGTTGCTAAATACATAAATGGACGCGCCTTTAAGCCAGAAGAGTGGGTTGATAGAGGGTTACCAATAATTCGTATTGAAAACTTGAATTCTGAGGATGCACCATTTCACTACTATGATAAACCAGTGGAAGAGAGATACATAGTTCGAGATGGAGATTTGCTTATATCGTGGTCTGCGTCACTTGATGCTTTCATTTGGTCAAGAGGTAAAGCTATTCTTAATCAACACATTTTTAAGGTCGAGGAAGATGAGAATATTGTGCATCGGGAGTTTCTTTATTATGTTGTTCGTTCGGTAATGGATAAGATTCGGTCTCAAGTCCATGGCGCGACAATGCGCCATATTACCAAAGGGAAATTTGAAGCAGTTGAAATCCCTTTACCTCCACTGAGAGAACAACAGCGGATTGTCGCGGTGCTTAACGAGAGGCTGGCAACCATCAAGCGTGCCCGCGTCGCGGCGGAGGCGCAGTTGGAAGCGGCGCGGGCGCTGCCAGCGGTTTATCTGCGCGCGGTATTTGAGGGGGATGAAGCCAAGAAATGGTGCCAAAAAACACTTGGTCAAGTCTGTAAAACTACAAGTGGAGGAACACCTTCACGCAGAGTTGTAGAATATTATATGAATGGTACGATCCCATGGGTTAAGTCTGGCGAATTAGATGATGGAATAATTACTAAGACAGAAGAAAGCATTACTCATAAAGCAATTGAGAGATCAAGTGCTAAGATTTTTCCTTCAGGTACGTTGCTTATTGCACTATATGGTGCTACAGTAGGCAAACTTGGTATACTGGATATCGATGCCGCGACTAATCAGGCTGTTTGTGCCATTTTTACAAATGATACTATTAGCCGTGATTATCTGTTCTTTTACCTGCTGTACTATCGAAAGAGACTGCTGAAGGATAGCTTTGGTGGTGCTCAACCCAATATTAGCCAAACAGTAGTTCGCGGTATAAGAATCCCATTACCATCAATAGAGAGACAGAGAGAAATCGAAACTTTTCTTTTTGACAAGTTGGAAACTACTAAAAAAATCGTTTCTGGTTTGCAACCACAGCTTGATGAAATAAAACAACTTCCCACCGCGTACTTGCGGCAGGCGTTCAGGGGGGAATTATGATAACGAAGAAAAACTGCAACAAGCGGTTGCAGAAAAATGGCGGCTAGGGAAAGCCGCCCTACGCGCCCGGAGTAG
>CAZSIG010000421.1:0-4076 GCA_964606195.1 uncultured Anaerolineales bacterium | reverse complement strand
TTGACCCGAATGTAATTCAGCGCGGTTTCAATCAGCTTAATCCGCTAAGTAGAACTGTTTACAGTATAACCCATTTTTGGTGAACCTGCAACCGCGCATTATTGGTTGTTAAAAATATACCACGCGTAGGCTTGCGAAGGCATGGCGACTGCGACTATGGCTATATCAGGTTCAGTGATGGATGTGCCATCCTCCCATTCCTGTGGCAAGGTGATAGCCACCTCAAATTCGCCATTCGCACCGCTCGTCGCGCTGCCGTATGACTTGGGACGAACCGCCTCGCCCGGCATCGTGAGGTAGATGTTAACCGTCTCCCCAGCAGAGAACCCGCGCCCCCTAACTGTAACCTGCTGCAGCGCAGCGGTCAAATCCCCGCTATCGGGACTAACCTCGATGACCGGCTCCCCCGCTGGAACAGCAGCAGTCGTAGGCGCGAGAGCTGCGCCCGCGGCGTTGAAGAACATCACCCACCCGTAATACTTCCCCTCCGGTGTCTGCGCGGTTATCCGTACTCGCTGTTCCGTAATCGCCTGTCCATTCTCCCATGTCGTGGGCAAGTTGAACTTAACTAAAAAATGTCCGTCAGCTTCGGTCTGAATCCCCTCATAAACCTTCATGTGCTTATCGGTGTCGGGAACCGATAAGTAGATTTCGATTTGAGCGAAGCCGGGAAAACTGGTGCCCTCTACAGTCAGCTCTACCGGCGCGGCGGCTAAATCTCCCTGTAACGGCGCGATGCCGATGCGCGATTCGCCGGGCGTCGCGATGGTCGCTTGACCTTGCGGTGCAGGCGTCGTAGGTGTGGGTTGTGCTACCTCTACGGTCGCCTCCTCCAACGGTATCGCGGTCGCGGTAAGTGGTATCGGCGTATCAACAGCCGTGCCCTCAAGCTCCGATTCCGCGGTAGGTTCAAATAACTCTACAGTATCCAGCATCGCGGCGAAAGTAGGGGCGAATTCCTCCCATTTGTCAGGAGAACCCCAGCCCATAATCATCACCACGCGGTTTTCTAGTACCGCAATCACTATATGCCCTGCCATCTGTGCGCCAGATTCCGCGTCGGTGCCGGAGAACTCGACTGAAAGGGCATCTTCTTCGGCAAGTTTAATCCTTTCAGAAGAAAGCATTGCCATCTCCCCACCCGCTTCGCCAGCAACGAAATCACCCATGAGCGCGCCAAGCTCCTGCTCCGCGTCTTCAAGGCTCGTGATTTCCGCTTCTGCCATCTCCTCCTCATTCATGGAGATTGCCATCACCATCACAGCGTCCGGAACATCAGCCTCAAAAGCTGCCTCGTTCGGGGCAATGGCGATCATATTGAGCATCTCCAGCGCCTCCCACCCGACAGGATATCTAAGGGCTATGCCGCCCGCCTCACTGCGCGCCGCGTCTACAGTTAGGGGCATCGTCTCAACAATCGGCGCGGGGGTAATGCTCGGCATGGGGGTGAACGTTTTCACCACGACGGGCGTATCGGTCGGGGCTATCGCGGAGTTAATAAACAGCGCGGTTGCCTCAGTACCATCCGAGGCGACCGCGACGATAACCAACTCACGTTCTACTATTGGACTGCCATCAGGCCAAGAGGTGGGCATGATAACCCGCTCGATGAATGTTCCATCTTCTTTCACAACCGGTTCGGCATAGATCTCGTTCCAGTAGTGTGGATCGCTATGAAAGCTTATCATGATTTTCACTATCTCTCCCGGTTGGAAACCGCGCCCCTGAATGGTGACGGGAAGATATTCAGAGGCATCTCCCTCGATGGGCGCGACCGATATGGAAGGTGGAATATCTTCAGGGGCGAGAGTGTTGGTAGGAACTACGGATGACTCGGGTGTGGGTTCCTCGCGATTGAGTATACTGCAACCACTCGATATACATATTATCAGCGTCAAAAAGAGCAGCGCTACAACACTTTTTCTCATCATCTTTTCTCCTCTCCTGCAAAGGGTGCAAATTATTTCACTAAATTCGCGGTCAGAGGGTGGGCACTGGTTCAGTTCAATTGGATAGGACTTACGCAAATTTCAGACTTCCGAAGTTTTCCGAAACTTCGGAAGTCTCTATCCGCGTTCATTAGCACTCATTAATATTCATTTGTGACCTGATCGCGTAGATTTAATGCGAAGTTGCGTAAATCCTATTGGATTTAGAAAAATCCCCCGCGATTTAATCACGAATGTCGCGAATTTACGAATAGCCCGCATAAAAAAGCAAGAAAATTCGCGTAATTTGGCCATTTGTGGTATTCGTGATCTATATCCAACTCAACTAAATCAGTCCCAGAGGGTGACGTTTAACTGTAATTGTATTTTAACACACAAAGCAAGCGAAGGCAACTTAATTCATCGAGCAAATACGCGTGACGAAAACACTCAAACAAAATGGGATAGGACTTACGTAACTTCGGTGTATTTTCACCGCCGAGCACGCGGAGAGCGCAGAGTTTGGGCTGTAATTTGTACCGTCTGAAAAATATGACCTTAAATGATAACGTATGACCACGTATGCTGATTGCAAAATTATTCCTTAGGGTTGTTCCCTAATAAGCAGGATAAGAAAGGGGACGCGGATTTTCGCGGATTCACGCGGATAAACAACTTAAATCCGCGTGAATCCGCGTCCCCTATAATGACTTACCCGTCCAAAATTTTATTTGGGAACAAGTCTCTTTGAGAAGACTCGGCGTTCTCCGCGCCCTCGACGGTAAATTATTGTGAATTTGCGTAAGTCCTGTGGGAGACGAACGCACATTCGTCCTAGGGCTTTCTCAAAGTCGCGCGGTGGGCATTATATGTCACCCTGAGCGCAGCGAAGGGTCTCGTTATCTCGTTAATTTGATTCACCCTAATCAACAAATAATAATTATTACGAAAACGAGATGCTTCGCGTAGTTTATCCCCGCACGGGGGCTCAGCATGACACTTTGAGAAGTAACTTGCTAGAAGTTTTGACCACGCGGTTTGTATTTTGAGAAAGTCCTACATTCGTCCCCCCGCGTATGGTGAGGGGCGTCCTGACCACTATCCTGCTCAACAGCCCCAGTACCTATTCCGCATAGTGCGCGAAAATATCTCGCGCCGAACTGCGCGATACAAAACACCCCTTACACACGGAGATAGGAATATCCAGCGCGATGATTTTTCGTATCGCCTCGCGGTCAGCCTCGGAGATAGGCTCGTCCGCTCGCGCCAAGCCCAACAACGCCTCGACCGCGTACACGCGCGCCTCGGGATTGGGAGAGCGCAGCACCGCGCTGATCAACCCTGTAGCGTGCTGGGCGCGCAACTGCTCTATCGCGCGTCGCCCTAATGGCGGAATGCCCGCCATATAACAAAATTGCCCGTAATCGTACCGCTCTAGCGGATCCATCAACACCGCGTAAGCCTCTTGGCACGGCGCGGGCACCTCATCCTCTTCTCCAGTCCCCAACTCCTGAGCTATGGCGGCTTGCATTCGTGCATAGTTCTCCGCGTCGCGAAACTCGTAGCTAATCCGCTCGTCCGTGCATTGTGCGGTATCGCCCCACATTTCACCCAACTGCCGCAGCACGTGCGGCGCGTTGCGCGCCGATTGCCGCATTCTGAGCGCGATGACTACTTCGGCATACGTCGCGAACATAATTCGAACGGAAGTGTAGCCGCCGGGCAATACCATCTCGTACAACACTACGCCAAAGCCCAAATCCTTAGGCTCTTGCGCGCTGCCGCGCTGCCAGACAATCAGCAGTTCAGATGCCTTCTTATGCGCAAGTGGCAGCGCGCTTTGCGCCGCTTGGACAATCTCTGCATCTTTAGCAAACCACGCGGGGTTGATGGCGTTTTTCTTGATTGTCCGTCGATTGTCAAAACTAGAGTCGCCCATAAGATACCCTCGCGATTTTTTGTCTTACCATCAATCAGCATCATGCCTCTCTGAATTCATTCTAGCACTATTCCATTCTCATGTCAAATGTTCGATCATCACTAGGTGTAAAATACAGTTAGATTCTTGGCATAGAGCCGCGAGGATACCGGCACCTCGGGCTTACTCATTTGGCGCGGTCAGCGCAGGCGTAAAGCCTGCGGCTACAT